>CAZEDP010000012.1:0-17672 GCA_964511035.1 uncultured Gammaproteobacteria bacterium | reverse complement strand
GATTTTTCCAAAAAATCAGAATTTTTCCGTACCCTCTTTATGTTATTATTTTATTGATAATATTTTAGACTTGCGGACAAAATGCATAAACAAGACATTAAAATCGTTCTGGACATTGAAACAACAGGTCTGGACTACTTAAGAGAAAAAATCATCGAATTTGCGGGAATTAAGCTTGTAAATAACGAAATAACCGAAACATACGAAACTTTGATAAATCCCGAACAGGAAATCAGAAGGTCGAGTATGAATATCCACGGTATTACTCAGGAAATGGTTCAGGATGCTCCGAAAATCACAGAAGTAATGCCAAAAATACTCGAATTTATCGGCGACTACCCAATAATAGGACACAGCGTAATATTTGATTACAGCTTCTTAAATCAGGCAAGTCTTAATCTTTATGAAAAGGAACTCCAAAACCAGCGGATAGATACCCAATATTTGTACAGGGAAGTCTTTCCCGAAGAATTTTCGCATGGGCTGGAATCTCTGGCGAAAAGATTTAAGATAGATTTTCCCGAAAGACACAGGGCTATGGCTGACGCTATGGCGCTTGCACAGGCATATCCGAGACTGAAAAAACTATATGACAAAAAACATAAATGGCAGTTGTCTCAGATTGATAACATTGAGTATCTTTTTGAAAGATACCTGCGTATCCAAACTGCCGTACAGACTATGCAGGCTGAATTATCAGACATAAAGTCGGTTTTTAAAGTGTATTTTGAAGAAGGCGGTCAGGAATTGAGGGCATCAACCGGCGAAACTCTTTGTCTCCAATCAAAACCGGTTTATGACTATGATTTTGAAAAAATCAAGGACATTCTTGAAGAAATAGGCGCTTTTGAAAGAGTAATCAAAATAAACAACGGCCTTGTCGACAGAATGATTAACGGCACAAGCCTTGAAGAACCGGTTAAGGAAAAACTTTCAAGAACCAGAACTCAATTGACCGAAACAAAGTTTGTAACAATACTAAAACCAGACAGAAATAACGGCAATTATTGATTCAAAAGAGTATTCAGCTGTGTTTTGACGTCTTCAACAAGTCTTTTGTGATACGGCGTCTGCATTACAATATTGCCTTTTTTATCAATAACGGCAACGTACGGCACTCTGGGAGGAATACTCAGACCTAATGCCCTTGCCTTGTCCGGTGTCGTATCGCTGTCAATATTAAGTTCCTGAAGCTCAACGCTGTTATTGTAAGAGGCAACGAGACTTTCCATCGCCGGCTTGGTCTCTCTGCACAAAGCATTCCAATCAGTGTAAAACAGCACGACCAGCGGTCTGCCCACCGCCATAACAAGCGATGCGGCAGTAATTCCGGCTAGAACTACAAGAACAAATAATTTGAATATCAGATTTTTGTGCAAAAATTCTTTTAAACCAACTTTCATATAAACCTCTTTTTTCAACGCAATTAATTATTTTTTGTACCTTACTTCAGTACCTATTGTAACATTATTTTTATTGCAGAAACCTGAATTAACTTCAATAACAGAATCGGTTAAATAGTCGGAAGAATATATCGGGCAGGGTTCATTTGCACAGTAGGGAACATCTTTGAGGATTTTAACTATTTTGTTTTTTGCCAAGAAAATAATATCAAGATTGATTTTCATATTTTTCATCCAGAAATATGCCTTTCTCTTTTGCGGAAATACAAAAAGCATGCCGGCGTTTTCGGGCAGACTTTCCCTGAACATTAAGCCTTTTGCCCTTAAAATATCATTGTCTGCAACTTCCAGCCTAAGTTCCCTCCCCAAAATATAAACAGTTTTGGTTTTCACGGCAGACTGGCTTTGCCCGCAAAAAGCAAGGGACAGGCATGGTAATAACAGCACTAAAATTATGAAAAAGCTTTTAAACTTTATTTTCAAGAGTTTTCTGCCTTTAAATTATTAATTTATTTTATCTTATTTTTTATAAAATCTAAAAAAGAGAAGTGACCATCCTTGGTCAAATTTCCATCCCTGGTTGTGTTTGAATTATCTGAACCCAACGGAACTAATTTACCGTTGACGGCTTTGCTGTTAAATTGAGGATTATCTGAATTTGCTATGCTGTTTGCGGCGTTTTTCGCGGTTTTCTTTGAAAAAGCTTTTATTTTCTGTGCAAAAATTACATTTTCTCCCATAAATTGAGAAGGTACGGAAAAATTATCCGCAGCAAAATCTTGTTGGTATGTGTCCTCTAAAATTGTATTTCCTCTTGCCGCATCAATCATTGTATAGTTCAAAACCAGCTTATAGGACGGTTCAAAAGTGTTAATGCCGGGAAATTGCAGAACAGATAAAAGACTTTTTCTTTTTGTAAATGTATTTTGAGTGTCAAAACCTCCCGATACAAGCAGAATTTTGTTCACGCCGGTAAGAAGCGCCAGCTTTCGAAGGAAAAGGGAATCAATAATGTAATAGTTTTTGTAATCCTCCAAAAACCTGTTATAACCTTTTCTCAGCGATGCCGAACTTATTGTTTTATCAATTGTTTCAATATTTACGGCAGATAAACCGTCAGTAGTTCCTATTGCGTCTACGACATCGGAAGAAACAACATTGAGCAAATCGGGATAGATATTTACGCTCAGAACTTTGCTTCTGTTATCAACCGGAATTACCAGAATTTTTGACTCCTGCGCCGCATATGAGCAATTGATGCCCATAACACAGATAAATACCGATAATATTAAAAAAAACTTTTTCATTTCCCCAAGTTCTGCATATATTAACTGGCACAAAAAGTGCTTATGATAATTATTTAATATTAATAGCAAGCGTTAATCCTCTATATGGTTTATTTGTGTCTTAACCTTCGACTCCCTCACATTTCTTTTTTATGAGAAAATTGAACCGGATTTAATTTTAACTTTATTACAGGAGCGAGATAAAAATGCAGGTTTCACTTGAGTGGATTAATGAATTTGTGGATATATCAGACTTAACAGCGGAAGAAATAGCTCACGAGCTCACAATGAGCGGACTTGAAGTAGAAGAAATCGAAAAAACCGGGAATGATTTTTCGGATATTTATGCGGCGGAAATTATTGAAGTGAAATCCCATCCGAATGCAGATAAACTCCACCTCGTGGAAATATTTAACGGCAAAGAAAAAAGAGAAGTTGTCTGCGGCGCACAAAATATTGAAAAAGGTCAAATTGTCCCCTACGCAAGCGTTGGCTCCGAAGTGAAAGACAGGAAAACCGGCGAAAAATTTGCCCTCAAACCCGTGAAAATCAGAGGAATCGAATCTCAGGGCATGCTTTGCTCGGCTGAAGAATTGGGACTGAAAACAGAAGACTTTCAAAAAGATGACGGGATTCTAATATTAAACCGCTTCGTCAAAGACGTTAAAGCCGGTGATGATATTAAAAAAGTGCTCGATATTTCGGAAGATGCAATTCTTCACGTTGCCCCGACAGCAAACCGAGGGGATGAGATGTCTGTCATAGGTATCGCAAGAGAAATAAGCGCGATTTTTAACAGGAAATTCAATTATTCCGAAGTTCAGTACCTGAAAGAAATGGAAAAAGCCGACTTTGAAGTTGATATCATTGATGATGAAACCTGCAGATATTATTCTGTCGGTATTCTGAAGAATATTAAAATAAAGCCTTCTCCGCACTGGCTGAAAAGGCGTTTGACAGCATCCGGCGTCAGAAGCATAAGCAATATTGTCGATATTACAAACTATGTAATGCTTGAATACGGTCAGCCGCTTCACGCTTTTGACCTCGATAAACTGGAAGAAAATTATTTGTGCGTAAGAAGGGCTTTTAAAGACGAAAAACTTGTTACACTCGACGACGTCGAGCGGGATTTGACTGCCGACAGCGTTCTTATTGCCGCAAAATCAAAAACAGGTAAACTGAGCGAACCTGTTGCGCTTGCCGGTATAATGGGCGGGCAGTCAACGGAAGTTGACGACAATACAAAAAATATCGCCCTGGAATCTGCGTACTTTACCCCTGTCTATAACAGAAGGTCTTCAAGAAGTGTGGGACTCAGAACCGAAGCCTGCGCAAGATTTGAAAGAGGCGTGGATATTCAGGCGGTTAAGCCTGCGTTAATAAGAGCCATGCAGTTGATGAGTGAACTTGCCGATGCACAAATAGGCGGAATTGCGCAATGCGGAGACAACGAGCTTCCCGAAATAAATATAACCCTCAGATATAACCAGATTAAAAGAATTCTCGGCATCGATATTTTACCGGTAAAATGTAACGAAATCTGCGAAAAATTAGGATTTGAGCTTCTCGGCAAAAATGATTTTTCCGCCAAGTTCAGAGTTCCAAGTTACAGAATTAATGACGTTACAAGAGAAATTGACCTGATTGAAGAAATCGGCAGAATACACGGCTATGACAAAATCGAACCTTCACTGCCGAGAAAAACCCAATCGGTTGATGTTTCAAGCGAAATAGGCATTATAGAACAAATTAATCAAATACTGCTTGGTCAGGGCTTCTATGAAGCAGTAACCTCGTCTCTTGTAGGCAAAGGACTGGTAAATCTTGCGGGATTGGAAATAAACGAGGATACAGCCGTAAAAGTCTCCAATCCTCAATCTGAAGAGCATACTCATCTGAGACAAAGTACGATTCCAAGCATGCTCAATATCGTAAAACATAATTTTGACAACGGGCAGAAAAATCTTCAGCTTTACGAAATGGCTAAAATATTTATCAAAACTGATGAAGCTGATGCTAAAACATCCGGCGTGACAGAAAAAAGAATGATTTCGGGTGCCGTGACAGGTTCGGTTTGTAAAGGCTTACTTTCGGATAAAGCCAAATCTGACTTTTACGAATTAAAAGGAGTTATAGAATCTCTTATAACAGCCTTTGGTCTTGAAAACAGGGTTGAATACAAACCCGTGAAAGATATCCCGAGTTTCCATCCGGGCAGAGCGGCTGAAATTTTGCTCTTAGGCAAAAGTTCGCTACGATTGGGGGTTTTTGGAGAAATTCATCCTGAAATTTCGGAAAAATGCAAATTCAATCAAAGCGTTTATATTTTTGAAGTAGAGCTTGAAGAACTGCTAAAAAATGTCTCCTCTGCTGTTCCTAAATTTAAACAGCTCCCGCAATACCCTGCGGTTTCAAGGGACATTGCGTTTTTAATAAATAAAGGCGCTGACTATCAGGGCATTTACAAAACTCTTAAGAAAATATCCTCAAATCTCGTAAAAAATATTGAGATATTTGATGTTTATGAGGGCAAAAATCTCCCCGAAGGGATGAAAAACCTTGCTTTCAGGCTAACCCTTCAGGATTATGAGGCTACTTTGACCGATGAAAGGGTTGACAGCGAAATAAAAACCGTCAAAGAAAGTCTGAAAAAAGTTTACGCAGAAATAAATTACAGAGAATAAAAATGAATAAATTTAAAAGTTACCTTGCAGAGAGAACTTATTTCTTTGCGATAACAGCAATAGTTTTGCTCGGATTATTGTTGAGACTTCAGGGTATCAACAAACCGGAAGGTTTTTGGTTTGATGAAGCCTACTGCTGGTATGAAGCCAAGCTGTCTTTCCCTTTCGGAATTCTTGACTTTCTTTATAATAAAGATCTTCACGCTCCGCTGTATTATTTTATACTGCATTTCTGGATGCGGCTGTTCGGTGAATCAGACATGCTTATTAGACTTCTTTCAGTGTTGTTCGGCACTCTTAACATACCTGTTTTTTATTTTATCGGCAAAGAATTAAAATCCCCAAAGGGCGGGCTTGCAGCAGCTGCATTTGCTGCGGTCAATTCGCTTTTGATTTATTATTCGCAGGAAGTTAAGTTTTATTCTTTAATTGCTCTTTTGGCTTCGCTGTCTTTGTTATTTTTTCTGAAAATAATAAACAACCCTTCAAAAAAGAATTATATTTGGCTTGCAGTTATAAATACGGCTATTCTGTATACTTACACCATCGGGTTTTTATTTATAGCAGTTGAAGCGGGTGTTTTTTGGATTTATGTGCACAAAAAAAATCCCGACAAGTATAAAAACTTTATTTTTTCTTATGCGGCATCAGGCATTGCATTCCTGCCTTATTTACCTTCATTTTTGCATCAGGCTTCAGCAACCTCCAAATCCTATGTGAATCTGATGGAGGTTTTCAGTGTCAGTTACGCAAATATTCTCATGATTATACAAAATTGGTTTACTCCCGTTATCAGCGGACTTACTAATGTAAATCAAAATTATTATCTTAATATGGCTGTAAATGAACATAAAACCCTGATATTATTCCTGATTTTATTCCCGGTTGTTATAGCTGTAACAGGTATAGTTAATTCCTCAAAGGAAAGAAAGACTGCTCATCTGCTGGTTTATATCGGTATTTTATTTATGCTCGGCGAAATGATTGCTACACTCAGCGGAAAATTTGCCCTCCTAAGCAGATATACTTTGCTTGCGCTGCCTTGTTTTATTGCGGCGGCGGGGTATGGTCTGGCTAATTTAAAAAACACAAAATGGTCACACTTCCTGATTGCAACTTTTATTCTGATAAATTTATTATATTTGCTTGTCAGTCCTGTTTCCGCCAACAAAATGGCAAGAAATGAGGCTTATAATACCGTAGCCAAAGTTATGAAAAAATACAATGTCAACAAAAACGACAAGATTTTTATGTTTTACGGCGGGCAGTTTTTGAACAAGTATTATCCACTCGAAAAAAATCAGGTCGTGCCGTTTTATCTTATGGATGCATTTGTTTTTGATTACAAAAACTATTCAAAAATTCTCTTTGATGCTAATCTTGCCCAAAAACTCAACAGAAACAACTCTTTAGAATTGCTAAAACCTTATTTTGCTTCTTTTAACCCTTCCGAAAAATTTCAAAAGTATCTTGATGAAAATATCTTCAAAAAAATCAAAAAAGGCGGACGCTTATTTGTGGTTTCCTCAAAAGGGATAGCATTTTATGACCCGATTACGTTGATAATGATAACAGGCGATGAAAAAGCTTATCAAAATCAGTCATTATTGTTTATGCTCAGTTCAAAAATAACAAATGATGTTATTGTTGACGCTCAATATAAACTTAAATACCAGTCCAGAACCAACGCAGGTGTATGGGAAGTTTTTGAGTTCGAGAAAAAATAAGGTATTAAAAAACAGAATTATTAAGCTTTCCGTCGATTTCTTGTTTTAAAGCGCCAACGAATTCATCAACGGGTTTTATTCCCAGATCGCCTTTAGCTCTTGACCTTATCGAAACAGATGCCGTTTCTTTTTCTTTGTCGCCGATTATCAGCATATAAGGAGCTTTTCTCATCTGCGCATCACGGATTTTGTAATTGAGGCTTTCGCTCCTGTCATCAAGATGTGCCCTAATATCAAGAGCTTTGAACTTTTTATAGACTTCTTCGGCGTAATCAAAATGCCTGTCGGCTATCGGAATGACAGTCACTTGCTCGGGCGCGAGCCAGCTCGGGAATGCTCCGGCATAATGTTCGATAAGAACTCCTATGAATCTTTCCATCGTTCCGAAAATAACCCTGTGAATCATTACCGGAGTTGCAAGAGAACCGTCTTTTTCCGTGTATTTAATGTCAAATCTGACCGGAAGATTGAAATCAAGCTGAATTGTAGCTCCCTGCCAAGTCCTGCCGATAGCGTCTTTTAATTTAAAGTCGATTTTAGGACCGTAAAATGCGCCGTCACCTTCGTTGACTCTGTATTCGAGTTTTTTCTCTTCAAGAGCCTGTTTTAGTCCGGCTTCAGCTTTGTCCCAAACTTCGATTGTCCCAGCGTAGCCTTCAGGACGGGTTGAAAGCTCAACAGTATATGACATGCCGAAAAGCTTAAGAGTATAGTCGATAAAATCAATTATGTCTTTAATCTCAGGTATAAATTGATCCGGTGTACAGAAAATATGAGAATCATCCTGAGTAAAGCCCCTGACTCTCGTAAGACCATGAAGCGTCCCTGAACGCTCATATCGATAAACCGTCCCCAGCTCTGCCAGTCTCAAAGGCAGGCTTCTGTAACTGTGTCTTTTTGCCTGATAAATAAGGATATGGAAGGGGCAGTTCATGGGCTTGAGGACATAATCCTGCTCATCTATTTGCATATAGAACATGTTTTCCCTGAAATGCTCATTATGCCCTGAAATATCCCAGAGCTGAGATTTGGCAATATGCGGGGAATAAACAATATCATAGCCTCTGCGTCTGTGCTCTTCTCTCCAGTAGTCTTCCAACATTTGTCTGACTACTCCGAGGTTGGGATGCCACAGCACAAGCCCTGAGCCGACTTCTTCGCGAATACTGAACAAATCAAGCTGTGACGAGAGCTTTCTATGGTCGCGTTTTTCGGCTTCATCAAGTTTATCGAGATATTCCTTTAAATCTTCCTTAGTCCAGAATGCCGTGGCATATATTCTCTGGAGCATTTTATTTTTTTCATCACCGCGCCAGTAAGCTCCTGCAACACTTAAAAGTTTGAAAGCCTTTATGAATTTGGATGAAGGAATGTGCGGTCCTCTGCATAAATCGTTCCAGCCTTCGGTTTCGTCTTTGCCTTTTGTAACGTAAATGCTTGCTTTCTCGCTTCCAAGCTCGCTTAAAAGCTCGGCTTTATAAATTTCGCCTTTTTCTTTAAAAATTTCAATCTGTTTCGCATTGTCTTGAAGTTCAAAACGCTCAAATGCCTGACCTTCGGCAATGATTTTTTTCATTTCCTCTTCTATAGCGGATAGATCTTCAATACTTAAATTATGATCAGGAATATCAAAATCATAATAAAATCCGTTTTCTATATTGGGACCTATTGCGATTTTTGCCTGAGGGAAAAGATGCTGTACGGCTTTTGCCATGATATGAGCCGTGCTGTGTCTGAGAATAGCAAGAGTTTCAGCATCACGAGATGTCAGTATTCTGACTTTGTCGCCGGCGTTTAATTTTGCCGTAATGTCCTTTATTTCGCCGTTAATCTCGGCAACGACAGAATTACGCGCCAACCCTTCACTGATTTTTGCAGCTAAATCAAATGCAGATGAACCCTCATTAAGTTCGGAAACCGATCCGTCAGGTAAATAAACATTGATTTTCTTTTGATTTTCCTCAGACATTTTTTGATTCCTATCATATTGAGTTATACTTTATACAATTATAATCAAAATAATTTAATGAGGAGAATCTGTTAAATGGTTACCCTTGGTTTAAATATTGATCATGTAGCCACAGTCAGAAACGCGCGTGGTGGAAATGAGCCTGATCCAATAGCCGCAGCAGCAATAGCCGAACTTGCAGGAGCGGATGCAATAACGGTTCATTTAAGAGAAGACAGAAGACACATAAAAGACAGAGATGTTTATCTCCTGAAAGAAACCGTCAAAACAAGGCTGAATTTAGAAATGGCAGCCACAGAAGAAATCGGGAAAATTGCCTTAGAAATTATGCCTTACAGCATAACTTTAGTCCCCGAAAAAAGGCAGGAATTGACTACCGAAGGTGGTCTTGATGTTGTTTCAAACCTTAAATCATTAAAAGAATATATAAAACCCTTTACAGATAACGGGATTATGGTCAGTTTATTTATAAATCCTGACTTTGAACAGGTTAAAGCCTCTTCGCAGTGCGGGGCGCAATACATAGAACTGCATACCGGACAGTATGCAGAAGCTTTTAATACATTTGAAGAAGAAGCATCATTTAAAAACCTTGAAAAAGCCGCCGCATTCGCAAATGATTTGCATTTGAAAGTTAATGCGGGACACGGACTAAATTATAACAACGTTAAAAGAATCTTATCCATAAAAAACCTTGAAGAGCTCAATATCGGTCACAGCATAATTTCAAGAGCCGTTTTCACGGGGCTCGACAAGGCGGTCAGGGATATGAAATATATTCTGGATAATTTTTCCGTATAAAACAGGAGAGAAATAATGTCTCACATACATTTACCGGACGGAATACTGCCACCCTGGTTATGGATATTGGGATATTTTATTATTGTTATTTATTTTGCGATATTCTCAAAATTCTATAAGAAAATTGCAGCTGAAAGAAAAATTGCCCTGCTTGGCTTGATGTCTGCTTTGATGCTTATCGCGATGAGCATCGAAATAATTCCGCCGGCTTATCACATGAACCTTGCCGCACTGACGGGCATTATACTCGGTCCGGCTCTCAGCGTTGTTGCCGTTTTTATAGTGAACTTACTTCTTGTGTTTTTGGGACACGGCGGGCTGACTACAATAGGCTTAAATACAATAGCCATATCCTCCGAAGCCGTTATCTGCTATTTTTTGTTTCGCTTCTTTACCAGAAAACCTCAAAAATTCTTTATAAAAACTTTTGTGAGCACTTTCGTTGCACTTTTTATTTCAGCATGGATATCGTTTGGAATTGTGTATCTGGGAACTCAAGACAACAGCTATTTTTTTGAACATAAGCACGAACACAGCGAAAAAGTCCTGTCACACAATGAAGAAAATCATCTCCAAGAAGAACATCTGAAAACAGAGTTTGATATTAAGAAATTTATTCTGATTATTCTTTCATTAGGCTCTCTGGGCTGGATTGCCGAAAGCCTCATTACAGCTTTTATCGTTGAATATATAAGAAAAATTAAGCCTGAAATTCTTGATAACTTTTGAAAATTACCAGTTTAAAAAATTGCCTTTTGTTTGAGCAAAAAGCTAAAATGTTTACATAAGGTTAAAACTGATTATAAGGAATTTGAGATGAATAAAAAGGGAATTTTATTTATTTTTGGGCTCTTGACCGCAGGTCTGGGTTTGACAGTCTATGCCGACAGCCAGTGCTTTATGGGGTTCGACTCCGGAAGGACTTCTTTTTATAAATATCAGAGTATCCTCCCTTCCGGTAAATTAAAATGGAATTTTGACGTTACTGCCGACACTAAGCCGAAAACACAAACTCAAACCAAAACTCAAACAGTCACTCCTGTTAATACAGCTTCGAGTGTTCCGAAAACCGAGTTTGACAAAGCAAAAGATGATTTAAACGCACTTTTGCAAAAAATCGATAACCAAACACCTGCCGCACCCCAAAAAGAAGACCCTCTTGCTTATATAAAAGACAATAAAGAAATTAATTCGACTCCCGCGGTTGCGCAGGGAAAAGCAGTCTTCGGCAGCGACAACGGAAAAGTTTATGCCGTTGATTTAAACAGCGGCAAAAGAATTTGGACGGTTCAAACCTACAATATAGTTGATTCCTCGCCTTATATCCTTGACGATACGGTTTATATAGGAAGCAGAGATTCTAAGCTCTATGCGCTGAATTTAAGCGACGGCAAGCTGAAATGGGCTTTTAAAGCAAATAACAGGATTTCTTCATCACCTGTTATAGTCGGAAACTATGTAATGTTCGGAAGTTGGGACAACAATATCTATGCCGTAAGCAAAAATACAGGCAAACTTGTCTGGAAATACACAACGGGAGCAAAAATCATGTCTTCTCCGGCAATCAGCGGCAGCCGGCTGTATATAGGAAGTTTTGACAGAAACCTCTACTGCCTGAACTTGTATAACGGGAAATTAGTTTGGAAATACAGAACAGGCAACTATATCATGGCTACACCTTCAGTTAAAGGCAGCAGAGTTTATGTTTCCAGTTGGGATAAAAATCTTTACGCCCTCAATGCATTTTCGGGAACTCCTCTGTGGAAATTCAGAACGGGCGAAACTGCCGGAAGAGGATTTGCGGTATCCGATAACCTTGCATGTTCGGTCAGTGACGACAAAAAAATATACTGCATTAACCCAAACAGCGGAAGACTTGTCTGGTCAAGAAATCTCGGCGGAATTATCGCCGGCTCTTCTCCGATAATAGCAGGAAACACCCTCTATGTCGGGAGCGCAGACAAGAATGTTTATGCGCTGAACGCTTCTAACGGCTCAATTAAATGGAGATACAAAACTGACGGACTTGTTCTGGCGGCGCCGGTATTAAGTGAAAACACTCTACTTGTCGGAAGTCAGGACGGTAAGCTCTACGCCATAGAATAAATTTTTAACTGAATTTAAGTTCAGAAGTATTGATAAGGAACGAAAGAAAGATTAAATTATTCCTTTTGCGGATGAAATATGTTTATTAGGAATTCATAATAAACATAAATAATTATTGGTTATAAATCTTTTAATTTTTTGAAAATTATAATACTTTATTACCCTTACAAAAAGGGAATGGAATGAACTTTCCGAACGAAATACTGACTAATGAACTGTTTATAAAATCCATGGTTGCCCTTGTCGGCATAATAATAATAACTTTTCTAACAGGAATTTTTAAAAATTATGTCTCAGGGCATGTTACGGATTCTGAGCATCGGTATCATTTGCGTAAAATGATTACTTTTGTAGGGTATTTAGTAACTGTCGTTTTTCTGCTGATAGTTTTTTATCAAAGATTAAGAGGCTTAACCATAGCGTTTGGTGTAATAGGCGCAGGCGTGGCTTTTTCACTGCAGGAAGTCATAGGCAGCATTGCAGGCTGGATTGCAATAAATTCAAGGAATTTTTACAAAATCGGCGATAGAGTTCAGCTTGGAAATATTAAGGGAGATGTAATCGACATAAGTCTGCTCAGAACTACCCTGATGGAGTTGGGAGAATGGGTGGAAGCGGATTTATATACAGGCAGAATTGTGCATATCAGCAACAGTTTTGTTTTTAAGTCACCTGTATTTAATTATTCGGGAGATTTCCCCTTTCTGTGGGATAAAATCACTATACCGGTGCAATACGGCTCTAATCATAAATTGGCACGACAAATACTCAATAACGCAGTTTCAGAAGTAGCAGGAGAATTTATTGATTTTGCAAACATATCATGGAAAGCCATGCTGAGAAAATATCTCGTTGAGAAGGCAAGAATAGAACCTATGGTAACTATTGTTGCCAATGATAACTGGATTGAATTCTCCGTCAGATACATTGTAGATTTTAAAAAACGCGTAAGCACTAAAGACGCTTTGTTTACCCGTATTTTAGAAGAATTTGAAAATACAGGAGGCGAAGTAAAAATTGCATCAACCACAATGCAAATGCTTCAGGCTCCCTGCTCAAATATAAGACAGCCTGAAATCAAGTAAATTCAATATTAGTCTTTATACTTATCAGCAAAAACCTTTATTTTTGTAACGAATCAAGGCTGTTTCCGAAAAATCTTTCCGTAAAAAGTTTTTATATTAATAGATAACGTTATTTTTTACGGGAAGGCACAAGCGTGGAAGATGTAATCAGGCAGGTTAATCCTATATTTTCTCAACTGCCGTTTGGACAAATCAGCCGTTCGGAATTAGAGAAAAAACAAAAAACTGAAACTATTGAAAGCAGGATTTGTAATAATTACAAATCTTTTAACGATGTTAAAAATCAAATAATCAATGATATAAATAAGCTGGACTGTTTTATCAGCAACAATAAAGAAAATGCCCAAACGGCGTTCTCTGCGTTAAGCCCCGTCATCCCCCTGAGAAGAATTTCATCAGTGCCGGACAATATTGATGACGGCGATTACGCAAGGGCGGCAGGACTGGTTGCCGTGGCGGGGGTTATGCTTCCCGAAGACGTCAGAGATATGAAAGACGCTTGGAATCAGATTGTACATAAGAAATTGCCAAACTATGACTACAAAAATTCTCAAGCTCCATTCAGGTTTATAAGAGGGACTTATGCGGAATCTCCAGTAAACAAACTTGGCAAATTCGGCTATTATGCTCACGAATGCGATAAATCCTTTGCCGAAACAAATTTTGGTAAAAAATTAAAACAATTTCTTAATGTAAGCCTTGGTCAACCTGAAGATACAGGCAGAAGTGTTCCTAGGGTTTTTAAATATGGTGAAGATTACTTTACAGGATTAGAAATGGTTTCTGCAGAAAAACTCGATGGTCATTTCTTTGGAAAATTGCTGTACAGAGCTATGCAAAGAACAACTGTCATCGGTGCTGTAATATTATCAGCTCTGTGGATACCTTCTATAATAAAAGCATTCAATAAACCCAAAAATACAGAGGATAAATTTGTTAATGCAGGAAAACAGACTTTTAAAGCATCTGTTAACGTTGCGTCTGTTTTAGCGGGCATTGGAATTTTAGGCGCCCTTGGCGCAAGAAAAGGACCGGCAGGCTCAGTAATAGGCATGGGAATTGGGGCTGTTACAGGTACATACCTATCTGACAAAATTAATAAAAATACTAAAACTTTATAATTTTTTTAAACCGCCTGCACCCAAAAGAGGAGGCAAGACTTCATTCACGAAATGCAGAAGCGGTTTCTCAGCAGAGTTATCTCTTTTAATACTATCTATTTCAGCAAGAACAGCCTTATCATTAGGATTAACCCCTCTAGCAATAACTTGGATTTTTCCTGCAAGATGACTAGTCCAACCCTTAGTTCTTAATAGTTTTAATTCTTGTATAAATAAATCCTCAAACGCTTTAAACGAAACGCTGTCCTGTATCTCATTCCTTCTCAATGACAGAGCGTTATTTTTATTATTAATTTTTCGTTCCTGACTTAATAACGATACTTTGCCTATAACGAGCATAGCCTAACTCTCTTTTATTTTCTGATTATATAAAACCAGAAAATAAAAAAAATTGCCTTATTTAATAAAATTTTTTAAATTGTAAAGCAATTTTAAATTTTTATTAAAAATTTTTTTTTTCAAATTTGATGATAAAAAGTCAATATTTTGTAAATTACTTTTTACAAAAAACCTTTATTTGCCGAAAGAAAAGTTAATTTTTTATTATCGGAAATAAAAAAACAATAAAAATAAAGCCAATTTCCGAAAAAAAGAAACGTTTTGTTAAATTGACGTAAAGCGGATTAAATAACAGAATATAATTATCAAAAGTTTAATACATAAATTAATCAGGAGGATTCAGAATGCCAAGCGTAGGTTTTATCCCAAAACACGGTGAAGTACTATCGGAAAGCGAAATCAAAAAAGTTGTTAAAGAACAGAACATTCAGTTTATAAGACTTCAGTTCGTGGACATCAACGGACAGGTCAAAAATATGGCAGTGCCGGCAGACCAGATTGATAAAATCCTTAATAATGAGCTAATGTTGGATGGCTCATCCATTAAAGGTTTTAGAAATATTGAAACTTCAGATATGTATTTTTATCCCGACAAAGCTTCGTTTTGTGTTCTCCCATGGAGAAGTAAGGAAGAAGGTAATGTAGCCCGGCTTATCTGTGATATTTACAACCCTGACGGGACTCCATTTGACGGTTGTCCCAGAAATAACCTGAAAAGAGTTCTTGCAGAAGCCGCTAAATTAGGGTATTCGATGAATGTCGGTCCTGAAGCAGAATTTTTCGTATTCAAAAAAGACGCTAACGGCTGTCCTACAACCGAAACACACGATTATGCAGGTTATTATGATGTAGGACCCGATGACCTCGGCGAAGACATCAGAGGCGAAATGGTTCAAACCCTTAAGCAAATGGGTTTTGAAATTGAAGCCAGCCACCACGAAGTTGCAAGAGGACAGCACGAAATTGACTTTAAATATGCCGATGCTCTTCAAACAGCAGATAACGTAGTAACATTTAAAGTAGCAGTTAAGGTTGTAGCCGCAAAACATGGTCTTCATGCAACATTTATGCCGAAGCCGATTTTCGGAATTAACGGTTCCGGTATGCATACTAACCTTTCTTTATTCAAAAACGGCAAAAATGCTTTCTTAGACGAAAGCCGTCCTTATCAGCTTAGTCAGACAGCGCTTCACAGTATCGGCGGAATATTGAAAAATGTCAGAAGTATAACAGCCGTCTGCAACCCGACTGTAAACAGCTATAAACGTCTCGTACCGGGATACGAAGCTCCTGTATATCTGGCATGGTCAGTTGCTAACAGAAGCGCTCTTTTAAGAGTTCCCGCAAAGAGAGGCAACGCTACGAGAGTTGAACTTCGTTCACCTGACCCGACCTGCAACCCGTACCTTGCTTTCGCTGCAATTCTCGGCGCGGCTCTGGACGGTATTAAAAACAAAATTGAACCGCCGGCACTTGTCGAAACAAATATCTATCACCTCAACGAAAAAGAAAGAAAGAAAATGAAGATAGATTCACTGCCGGGCAGTTTATATGAAGCTCTTGAACTTATGGAAAAAAGCCAGGTGGCTAAAGATGCTCTGGGTGACCATATATTTAACGAATTCCTGACCGCTAAGAGAATGGAATGGGATCAATTCAGAATTGGTGTCACTCCTTGGGAAGTCGAAAGATATATCGGTTATTAATTTTATCTTTTAAAGCTCTAACTCCGCACCCTAAAAAGTGCGGTTTTTGTTTGCGTGCTTGAACATTTCGAGTAATACCTAAAATTATGGTTTGTGCTGACTTCCAATTCTAGACATTTTATATACAACGTAAAATCCGAAAAGCGCAACCAATACAACTGCTATTATTTGAAATAATCCGTTATTCATCTCTTTCAGCCTCATTTGTTTTATTCAATAAACTTTTAATGTATACAGTTTTATTGAGGTAACTGTTAAACAATGTAAAGCTCAAAACTAACCCCAGTCCAAAAAGGACCTTTTTAAAATCATTTGCTAAATCAAAAAGCAAAGATAAAGTTCCACCGATTGTAACAATAAAAATTGTCAGAATATGGCTTCTTAAATCTCGTTGATTATCAAATTCTTTATCTAATTTTCGTTTATTCATATCACAAATAGCCTTGCTTTTCTAAAATTATAACATTTATCCAATATCGTAAGGAAGCTATAAAAATAAGAGAGTGTTCTAATAACTTGATTAAGCAATATTTACACAGCTTGAGAATATAATATAAAAGTTGACACTCTTCTTTGCTTGTTTTATAGATTATTTATGAATATAATAAGTAATGTAAATTGCAATTAAGCAAAATAACATCCGCAAAAAGTTTCAACAAGGAGGAAAAGTGCCAACCATTAGTCAATTAGTTCGCAAAGAACGTGAAACAATCACCGTAAAAACTAAATCGCCAGCATTAGCAAATTGCCCTCAAAGACGCGGAGTTTGTACCAGAGTGTACACAACAACTCCCAAAAAGCCTAATTCTGCATTAAGGAAAGTTGCAAGGGTAAGGCTTACTAACGGTTTTGAGGTTACTTCATATATACCCGGCGTAGGTCACAACCTTCAGGAACACTCCGTTGTACTCATCAGAGGCGGCAGGGTAAAGGATTTACCGGGTGTAAGATATCACATTGTAAGAGGCACGCTTGATTCGGCCGGCGTTAAAGGCAGAGGACAGGCAAGAAGCAAGTACGGCGCCAAAAGAGAAAAGAAATAACAAGGAACTGTAAAAATGCGTAAAACTAAACCGGAAAAAAGAACTCCATTGCCGGATCCCGTATATAACAGTGTGGAAATATCCAAGTTTATTAACAGGATTATGAGACGCGGCAAAAAAAGTTTGGCAGAAAGGATTTTCTACACTACTTTAGAAAGAGTAAAAGAAAAAACAAAAGAAGATCCGTTAGAATTATTTAACAAGGCTCTTAAAAACGTTACGCCTTTAATTGAAGTAAAAGCCAGAAGAATTGGCGGTTCTACATATCAGGTGCCTATTGAAGTCAGAGCTGACAGAGGCGCTGCGCTTGGAACCAGCTGGCTTATCGATTTTGCTAAGAAACGCAGCGGCAAAACTATGATAGATAAGTTATCCGCTGAAATTATGGATGCTGCTAAC
>CAZEDP010000011.1:0-17803 GCA_964511035.1 uncultured Gammaproteobacteria bacterium | reverse complement strand
TAATTCCCAGCTCAATAAAAAGATTTCGCAAAAGTGAATTTTGAGCCAACGCTACCTCAAGAGCTTTAAATGACGGCTTTGACGCAGGTATTGATTTGAAAAACGGTTTAGGTGGTCTTATGCCGACAACTTTCATTTAAATTACCCGCTATAAAAATCATTTTTTAAAATCACTTCAAAAAGATAAAATAAATTTTATAGATAATAATAATCTTTTGAAATGCCTTACTTACTATAATTTTTATAATATATACTAAGTATATATTATAAAAATCGGTTAATTTAAAGTGAAATCTCGATAACTATATTATTTCTGTTTATTTTGCCATATTGTAAACTTTTGTAACATTATATAGTATTTTTAGCAATTATATATTTCTGAAATACTTTATATATATAAGAGAACTGAAAAACAAAAAATCAAAAATAAAATATAAATCATATAACTCCTTATCCTTAACTCAACCCTTTATCTAACCTCTATAACCTTTCCTAACCTTCCTTCCCTCCCAAAACTTCCCCTCACAAAGGGGTATTTTTTTTAGTCAGCATTATTGTTTTAATAAAGATATAGTTCTAAAGGATAATTTTTTTAAGGTTTACTTTAGCCAAAAAGGCAGTGTAATTGGATATTAAATTCGCTATAATTAGATTTGTAAGCTGATGAGGCAATCAAACAGAGTTATTTCTCAATAACGAGCTCGTATTAGGGCGTTAAGGTTTAGGGTAGCTTTCATCAGCTTATACCTTTTGGAGAATTTTAGGGTTTAGTTGTTTAAAGGTGTTTAAGCAAAATCGACGGCTCTTCGACGCCGTTATTGCCTCTAAGCATATATGCTCAAAAACAAAAAATCCGACGTTAAATCGGATTTTTGCTTAATTATTTTATATTAGGCTTAAACAGCGTAAACACTGACCTGTTTTTTGGTTCTTCTGAATTTTTCAAATTTGACAACACCGTCAATTGTTGCAAACAAAGTATCATCTTTGCCTATACCGACGTTATTTCCGGGATGAATTTTTGTTCCGCGCTGACGGATAATTATATTACCGGATTTTACGAATTCATTTGCGTATTTTTTGACTCCAAGCCGCTGCGCTGCGCTGTCGCGTCCGTTTCGGGTTGAACCCATACCCTTCTTATGTGCCATAAAATATCACCGCCTTATAAAATTAATTTATTCTTCCGTTGTTTCCTCGACAGGCGTTTCGGCTGCCGCTTTTTTTGTTTGTCTCTTGGCAAGAGAAATACTGTCAATCATTACTCTTGTAAAGTCTTGTCTGTGACCGTATTTTCTGCGATAGCCCTTTTTGCATCTCTGCTTATAGACTATGACTTTTTTGGTTTTACCATGGTTTAAAACAGTACCTTCGACTTTTGCCCCTTTAATATAAGGGTCTCCCAGTTTTGACTTTTCGCCGTCAACAACCATAAGAACTTTGTCAAAAACAAATTTCCCGTCTTTCTCGACGTCCAAAAGGTCAAAATCAACGTAACGTCCTTCCGTTACTTCGTATTGCTTCCCGCAGGTTTCAATTATTGCTAACATTTGAACATTCCTTATTGAAAAAAATCAGATAAACATGCAAACGCCTTTACAACGCGCCTAATTAATATATCAATAAGGCATTCCCATGTCAATTCATTATTTTGACGGTGCATTCATAAGCACTAAAAAATGCTTTTGGGATTTTTGTATTATACATAAGGCGACAGATAAGGATAATAAAGTTTAACCGCACAAAAAGTGTAAAAGTTTTGTAATAATATTCTTTTTTTGAGTTTTAGAGTTTTCTAAATGTGGAAAGAAGATATGGTAAGAATGTGTTAACTTTTTTTCTTCTTCTTTCCGACCTGTAAGCAATCTTCCTTCAATATTCTCTCTCTAATTCCTCTCTCTAATAACATCAAGTTTAGACCGGTGAAAGCCGGTCTGTTATTTTAGGCATATTTAGTCTTTATAAAAATGTATCGCACAAGAATTTTTGTTTATCTTCAAAAGACAATCAATGAAATTTGTCGTTAAGTCTGCATAGATAGAAAGATTAAAGCAAGAACTTATACCAAAATGGGAATTTCACTTATTACCATTTCCCAGTTTCTTTTTCCTTCTTCAGAAAGTGCCATTGTGATTTTTTCAAATTTATCAAAAATATTGGGATTTGCTCTCCTTCCTTCCTTGGTTGCAAGTTCTATTTCTTCTGTTATTTGCTTACAAATACTCTCATCCATGGGATTAAAACCTCTGGTAAAATAAAATATTACCGGATTATCATTGTTTTTATCCAATCTGAAAGAATCGAGAATTACAGATTTCTTAAATTTGATGGAAGTTTCGATAATCAGCTGCATCAACTTCGTACCAACCCCTTTAGAAGAGTGTTGAGAAGATTTTGTATCGATTAGTAAAATTTTTAAATTATCTTTTTGTATTTCTGCGGAAACATGTCCAAGGTATTCTCTTCCTTTCATTAAAGAAAAATTTAATATATTGCCATTGCTTTGACTAAACACAACATCAGCGATTTGAGGCGTATCTTCGATAATAACAGCAGTTTGAGTAATGATTTTTTTTGGCATAAGTCCAAAAGAGATGTGAGAGTTTGAATATTGATAATGCGGCAGTGACGAAAGATTTTTGTTTTCAAAACTCTTAGAACCTTCTTTATTTGCTATAACGGGTTTTTTGTCGGTTCTTTTTACAGAATAAATTTTGTTTTGGCAGATGTTACTAAAAATCATATTCACCTGACTGTCTTACTATTCTGAACTTACATATATAAAAAAAAACAACTTTAAAAATTGCCTGAATTAGGACAATTATTAAGGAAGTTTAAAAAAATTAAACAAATCGGATTTTAAATTATTGCATTCTTCTGCCGTTGGGAGCGTAAGGACAATTAGACGGCGGGCTGTAAATTGTGCCGTAAACAAACAATGCATCCCTGAAACAAACGCCTTTTTTGTTATAGCATTCGTCAAATTCTTCGCAGTCAAAGCACGCGCTTCCTTTGAATTTTTCTTTAGGAGGGGATATAAAATTCTTCAGTTTCTCTGAATTCCATATCTCAAGCAGGCTTTGAGTTTTCAAATCACCAACAATATATTCGTCAATCAGCGGCATCTGCTCGCAAAGAGTGACCTCTCCTGTCGGTGTTATTGCCATTGCCGATCTTCCTCCCGAGCAGGAGGCTCTTGTCTTCCATGTCTCCATTCTTTCTTCTTTGGAAGTATTTGTGTAATCTATAATTTCCAGTTTGCATTGCAATTCAGCGTTTTTCATGTCTTTTGAAATCTTTTGGGTTTCACGATTTACCCAATCCATTTGCTCTTTGGACAAAAACAAATCGTCACTGTGTCTGTAATTTGAATACCCGTAAGTTCCGGCTGTAATTTTTTTTACGCCTGCTTCATCAAGTTTTTTTATTAATTCAATAACTTCGCGATAGTTAATAGGTGTTAAAACACAGTTGACTCTGACCTTTATCCCTTCTTTTATCAGGTTTGAAATTGAATCAAAGGCAATCTCGGTATAGTTTTTTACTCCGACCATTTTTTGCTGAATATCTTCAGACAGCGCATCGACGCTAATCTGAAACCACTGATCTTTTATACCGCAGCCGGCAATTTGTTTTGCTAAATCTCTGTTAATATGACTCTTGGTAGGCAATACAAACAGAAAATCTTTCTCAACGAGTTTTTTCAGCAGTCTGATAATATGCGGATACTGCATGGGGTCTCCGCCTGAAAAAGCTGCAAGGTGAATTTCGTTTTCTGCCGCTTCTTCAATTATCTTTTCCCATCTTTCAATAGGCATATAATCCTTTTCGGGAATTTTTTTTCTTTCCGCATAGCAGTAAATGCAGTCTGTCACGCAGTTGGAGCTGGGCATCAGCAAAACGTCCAGCGGCTTGTTCAGTCTTCCGGTCAGGACGTTGTTATTTTCGTTTTTGTCGGAATTCAGCAATTTTCGCAAAACTTCGTTTATATCGTATCTCTTGGCAGAAACAGGTCCGTCACTGACATTTATCATCTCTGACGGATTGCTCCGGTTTTGTGAGCATTCAAACAAACCTTCTATGATTTTTTTAATTTCTTTTGTCTCGAGTTTTTTAAATAAATACTGCATTGATTTCAGGATAGTTCCCAGACTTCTGCTTCCGTCCATCAATAAAAGCGCGGTCAGTTCGGTTTTGTTAAACGCAAACCAAGACGCTGTCTCTGTATCAAATGGAAAAGTAATTCCAAAATCGCCTTCTACTCTGATTCTCCATTTATCAGAGAATGACAAATATTTATCCTCGGTTACTATCAAAGAAATCTACTCCGCAGAATCGTCTTTCCATTTAATTTCAACGGTCTCAACCAAGTCCTTAACATCGTCAAGTACGTCGGAATTTCGGCAGTAAGTATTTTCAAGCCTTGAGGCAACATGGCATTTTTTAGGTTCCGGATCGCCTACATAACATTTTTTCGGACACTTTAATATGCAGTTGTCCCAGCAGAGCATACACCGTGCGTTTGCTCCGCCCTCGGCAGGTTTCCTGACGGTTTCCGAAAGCTCTATTGACTGCAAAATATCTTTAGTTTCTTCAAGTTTGCTTAAATCATCCGAGTTTTGAAGCAGTTCTTCTTTTTGTTTTTTATAATCTTTAAATAAACTCTGTCTGTCTTTATTTAGCTGTTCTAATTCTTCCGTCAATTTCTTGATTTCAGTGAGAATAACCGATTCTTTAATGCTTGAGTTGAGCAAATAATATTCGTATTCGCCCTCTAATTTTTCTAAAAGCTCATTGAGAAGCTCTTTGTTTTGATTGCCGTTAAAATCACTCATCATAAAACCCTCTATATTTTATTGTAAAAATTATAAATCAAATCTGCCTTAAAACAATAGAATTAAATCAGGCTCTATAATAATAATTCTGCGGGTAATAAAAAGAGTTTTGACTGAGCGGGTAAGAATAAAGCTGTTTATATCCTTTAGCAAGTTCTTTATTTACTTCCGTTACCTCATGATTTAAATCTTTGTAAGGATAATTGCTGTCAATTTGCGGAAGTTTATCGGCTTCTTCCTGAGTTTTTACAATAGTTCCGGCAGGGACATATCTGTTTGATTTGATTGTTACCCCGATTACTTTCGCACCGGGCTCGATAACAACATTATCTTCAATAACTGATTTAAACACAAAACTCTGCATGCCCACAAAAACATTATTGCCGATTTTTGCCGGTCCGTGAATTTGCGCCTGATGAGCCAAACTGACATTGTTGCCTATATAGACCGATGCTTTATATCCGTTCCGGTCAACATATTGGTCTTTTAATCCATGTATGACCACTGCGTCCTGAATATTTGAATTTGAGCCTATATAAATAGGGGCGCCTTCATCAGCTCTTATCGAAGCAAAAGGAGCAACATGAACGTTGTTGCCTATTGCAACTGCTCCGATAACACAGGACTGCGGGCTTATGTAAGTATTTATGCCTATATTAGGCATATAGCTTGCTTTCACAAAACTCGTCACCGGATTAGGGTAAATGTTATTTAATATTTGTCCGTTTACGGGATACATGCTTTGAACAGAGTTCATTAAAAGTCCTTTAAAAAATTATGCCGTGTTCAATAATATAAAACATGAAAATACAAAAAATTGCTTTAGAGATGAGATTCTTAATTACGGTTGATTTTCAATTCAAATGTAAATTATTTGAAATATTTTGTTCCAAAAGTAGCAATTTATTTTTTTGTCGGATTTAAATAATAAAATAAGGCATGAATGGGTAAGGTTAAAAAATACGGCAGAATTAGAGATAGGATAAATGATTAGAGTAAATCCGAACGGTTTAAACGTTCATCAGAACTACAAATATAATAACAACAAGCAAAATGTGATTAAAAATACTCCGGCATTCGGTAAAATACCGGTCAGCACATTGACACATAATCAAAAGGCCGCCCGTATTGCTGAAGAATTGGCAACGTGGGTAACTACCGAGAATCCCGACAGTTATCCTACAATTTTTGCAAAAATTTTGCAGGAATTAGAAGAGCAAATAAAGACTTCAGAAGGCAAGAAAGGTATCGAAGCAGCTTACGAATATATTGTTTTGCATCAGAAATTCAGAAAATCTGAACAAACGATGAACACATTCCAAAGCTCGCAAAATGTAATGAGTGAAATACTGGAAAACAGTTCAGAGGGTAGGGGATTTGTTCTGCCAATCGGGGAAGAAGATAAAAAATCAAGGCTCTTGGGCGTTATGTATCTTTTAACCGGAAAAACGGAAATCACTGAAGAAGGTTTGGAACATTGGTGCAAACTGTTGTCAAATGCGGATTTTGTCAGGAAATTGGAAAGTTTGTCCAATAAAATGATGCCTTATTCTCATGATTTGGTTAACGGATTTGTTAAATGCAGAACCCCGCTCATGCAGGTTGACCCATTGACTGTTGTGACAAAGCAAGGAACAAGCAGGTTTGAAAAAGCAGCATTAACAGTTACAGATGATACGTTTTTGAATTGATAGTCTTGCTATCGGTTTGAGTGTTATTTTTTATTTAAAGGATTATTGATTTTAATTCCTAAAACCTTGCACCAAACGACAAAAATGCATTGTAAAAATTATTGGTAAAAATTTACTTCATAAAGATGCGGTAACATATATAATATGTTTGTATAATATAAATCTGTAATAACTTATGAGGCAATAATAAATTGGGTTGGCTGAACAATATATTTGATAATTCCAAAGAATTTGAAGACAAAATTGAACATCTTCAAAAAAAACTGCATAAAGCAAATGATCAAAATACCGCTTATGAAAAACAGCTTGCTGAGAAAAAGCTGGATCTAATGAGGGCGGAAAAAAGCGTACAAAAAATAATTCAGGTCTGGAAGAATATCAACTCTTCAGAATCGCTTTCAAAAGTATTGGCAACTATCATTAACGGCATATGTCAGGATTTGGATTTTTTATACTGCCTTTTGTTTCAAATATGCATTACTAAGGACGGTACCAAGCTTAAACTCAAAGTTGCGTCAGATGTTAAATATTTCAACATGGAAGAAATTCTCGGAGAAAACTGGAAAGAATTTAGTATTCCTTATGAATTCGATAATAATACTCTGATAAATGCGATAAAATCTCAAACAATACAAAAAGTGGGCACTTTTCATGATATTTTTAAAGGTTCAAAATTGTCTCTGGAAAAACATAAACTTGATACATTAGAGTCGCTGTTTATAGACAGAGATATAACCATACTGCCCTTAACGCTGCAAGGAGATCCGTTCGGATGTCTGTTGGCAGTTTCCGTAAAAAAATCAATAGACAACATGGAAAAAAATTACCTGAAGTTATTTGCAGGGCAAATCGAGCTTTCGGTTTCAATGACCAGATTGCTGGAAAATGTTAAAACTCAGGCTGTCACCGATGCATTAACCGGTCTTTATAACAGAAGGCATTTTGATGAAGTACTGGATCAGGAAATTAAAAAATCACAGAGATCCCAGCGTCCTTTCACTTTAATAACTCTTGACCTTGACCATTTAAAACAAATAAACGATACCAAGGGGCATTCTGCCGGCGATGCCGCTATATCACATATCGGGCGTATGCTTTTAAGAAGCGCACGAAAAACTGATATACCTGCAAGGTTTGGCGGTGAGGAATTTGCTCTTGTACTGCCTGATACGGATATTGACAGCGGGGTTGAGGTTGCTGAAAGAATTAGAACTGTTATTGCTTCCAACAGTGTCGAGGGTGTAGGAACAGTTACGGCAAGTATCGGTGTAGCAACATATTTAAGGCATGCACAAACACTTGAAGACCTTGTGGAAATAGTCGATCAAGCTATGTACCGCGCTAAAAACAACGGCCGCAACAGAGTGGAAGTTGCCGGAGTTTTTGCCAAATTCGACTGGGTGAAGTTCTGCCTTGATATATTAACAGACATTTTGAACAATAAAGAACTGCCGATAGATTCTCAGCTTGCAGAAAAATTAATTCAGAACATAAATACCGAAGTTTCTGAAAATCACGATTATCTCAAGATACTTTACAATAACATTTCTTTATTGCTGAAGAATTATAATCCGTATTATCATTCAGGGATTATAAGGATGAAAATAGATTTGCTTGAAAAGATAACGGAAAAGCTTAAATTGGCAAAGTACGAGATTGATAAAATTAAACTGGCCATAATTTTCTGTGAAATCGGAAATATTATGATACCTAAGGATATTTTAACTAAGGAAGAATCATATTTAAATGACGAAGAAAAGAAAATATTAGCGGAATATCCAGTTCTGATTGTTGAAAAAATGCTTAAGCCCCTAAATAAACCTGCCCTGGAAAATATTTATCCCGCTGTAATCCATCATATCGAAAATTGGAACGGCTACGGCTATCCCAATAAACTGGCAGGTGAAAATATTCCTCTTGAATCTCGAATTATTGCAGCGATAAACGGCTATGTCGATTTGCTGAACAATAAATCTTACAGAAAAGCATATGAAACAAATGTTGCACTGCATCAAATAAACCAGAATTCTAATATACTTTTTGACCCTAAACTGGTTGATATTCTTAGTACAATAGTCAACAGCAATTGACGTGCGGATTGGTCGTTTTTGAAAAAAAATAAGTTCGGCTGCAATTTTTTATATTTAAGTGTCGGCTGCTAAATAAAAAATGAATTTTGAGAACTATTTTATTTGTTCAATAATATATATAAAATATTAAGACATGGGATAAGAGATTTTTTAATATGGGATTCAAATCATTCTTTGCAGCCGTTTTTTTAGCAGTAATTATGGCATTTCCTTCTCTTGCGCAGGATACCGTTATAAGCAAAGATGAGTTGCTTACTCTTGATAGATGTATTGAAATAGCATTAAAGAACAACCCTAATATAACCAGAGCAGCTAATACAGCCGAAGTTTACAGGAGTAAAATCGGACAGGCTAAGTCAGGACTTTTTCCCGAAGTAAATCTTTCTTCCGGTTACAGCAGGCAAAATCCTAAAACAAATTCCGGCAATGACAAAAGCAGCAACAGCTATTCAGGCAGTATAGCGCTGGAACAGCTTATTTTTGATTTCGGCAAAACCCCCTCCACCATTAAAATACAGAAATTGAATTTTGATTCTTCTCAAATGGATTTGCAAAATGAAATTATAAATACAACTTATCTTGTAAAATTGGCTTATTACAATGCATTGTCCTCAAAAATAGGTATGGATATTTATAATCAATCCATTGAACAGTATAAACAGCACTTAAATCAGGCAAGGGCTTTTTTCAAGGCAGGAAGCAAGTCCAAAATTGATGTTACTTCGGCAGAAGTTAATTTAAGCAATGCTCAATTAAATTATATCAAGGCGGTTAATGCTTATAAAACTGCGTTGACCAGTCTTAATAACGCAATAGGAATACCCGATGCGCCGGAATACAGCCTAACAGATACCGTTGAATACGATTCAAATAAAAAAGCAGATGATAGCAAGAAAATTTCTCAAAAATTATCTGCCGAAAAATTTAATATAACTGATAATCTTGTTTTTAAAAAATACGATATAACGTTTGAAGATGCGTTAAACAGTGCTTATAAAAACAGACCGGATTTAAAATCCTTTGACATCAGGACAAAGTCGGCAAATGAATCCGTAAAGACAGCCAAGAAAGATTATCTTCCCGTTTTATCCGGTTTTGCGAATTACGGGTTCGGAGGACAAGAGTTTCCGCTTGATGCCGGCTGGGCATTTGGAGCAAATGCTTCACTGCCGGTTTTTAACGGTTTTCTAACAAAAAACAAAATTAGTGAGGCAAAAGCTAATCTTGAAGTCTCAAAATCAAATATCGACATTCTCAAACAAAATATATATCTTCAGGTTCAGCAGGCTTTTATAAACCTGACCGAAGCCGAAAAAAGAATTCCGATTGCCGAAATTTCCGTGAAACAGGCAAAAGAGAACTTGGAATTGGCAACAGGACGGTATAATGTAGGGGTAGGAAGCTCAATAGAAGTCAGAGATGCCGAAATAAACTATGATAATGCACAACTGTCTTATGTGCAGGTTTTTTATGACTACAATACAGCTCGCACTAATCTTGAAAAAGCAATGGGGGTCCAATGAAAAAAATAATAACGGGACTGATAATTATAATTCTTCTAGCATTTTTAACTGTTTTCATATCAAAAAGCTTTAAAAAAGCTCCCGAATACAGGACGGAAAAAATCACAAGAGGTTCAATTACAGAAACAGTTACCGCTTCGGGCACCGTAAATCCGGTTGTGAATATCAGTGTAGGTACGCAGGTATCGGGAACTCTCAAAAAACTCTATGTTGATTTTAATTCGCCGGTAAAAAAAGGACAACTGCTTGCAGAAATTGATCCTTCGCTTTTTGAGGCTCAGGTAGCCCAGGCGCAGGCGAATTTGTACAACGCGCGTGCAAATCTCCAAAAAATCGAGAGCATAACGGCAAATGACAAAAAAACATACGAGAGGAACAAAAGCCTGTATGAGCAAAATTTCATAGCAAGAAGCGAAGTTGACCTTGCCGAAGCAACGTATAATTCCGATAAAGCCCAGATCGCTTCTGCAAAAGCTCAAATTGCTCAAGCATCAGCAGTTTTAAGAAACAATCTTACAAATTTGAGGTACACAAGGATAATTTCACCCGTTGACGGAATTGTTGTATCAAGAAGCGTTGATGTCGGACAAACGGTTGCAGCCAGTTTTCAAACACCGACTTTGTTTATGGTCGCTCAGGATTTGACGAAGATGCAGATTGATACCAACGTGGCAGAGGCGGATATCGGCAAAATCAAAACCGGTCAGGATGTTGAATATACCCTTGACGGCTATCCCGATACAACATTCAGCGGCAAGGTCCGTCAGGTCAGAATTTCTCCCACGACTGTCCAGAATGTTGTAACTTATGATGTTGTCATAGATGTTGATAATCGTGACTTAAAGTTAAAACCCGGAATGACAGCAAATGTTTCAATAATAACGGCTAAAAAAGAGAATATTCTGATTGTTCCTAACTCAAGTCTTAGATTTACGCCTCCCGCAGGGGATGAAAAACCAAAAAGATATGAACATCAGGGTATATGGATGCTAAAGAACGATGCACCGATGCGTATAAATGTTAAAACAGGCATCAGCGACGGAGACAACACAGAAATTCTTTCAGGCAAAGTTTCTGAAGGGCAACAGGTAATCGTATCACTTACTAACGGTGCCAGAAAAAGAAACGGCTCAGCAAATCCGAGGTTCTTACATGCCCCTCATTAAAGTATTTGATATAACAAAGACTTATAATCTGGGTGAAACTAATTTCAATGCACTTCAAAACGTCACTTTGACTATTGAGGCAGGGGAATTTATTTCGATAATGGGACATTCAGGCTCCGGTAAATCAACATTTATGAATATTATAGGCTGCCTTGATAAGCCGACAAGCGGAAAGTATTACTTTGATGACGTAGATGTTACTAAAATGACTGCAGATAAACTGGCAAACATAAGAAATCAAAAAATCGGTTTTGTTTTTCAGGGTTTTAATCTGATACCAAGGACATCAGCATTGGAAAATGTTGAACTGCCGATGATATACAGCGGAATTGAACCTAAAATAAGAAGGAAAAAAGCGCTTGAAACTCTCAAATCCGTCGGTCTTGAAGGAAAGGAGTTTAATACACCAAACCAACTTTCGGGCGGACAACAGCAAAGAGTTGCTATCGCACGTGCTATCGTTAATGACGCGCCGATGATTTTAGCAGACGAACCAACCGGAAATCTTGATACCAAAACAAGTTATGAAATAATGGAGCTGTTTGTAAAGTTAAATGCCGAACAAAAGAAAACCATAATTCTCGTTACTCATGAATCAGACATTGCAAAGTTCAGCAAAAGAATAATTAGGTTTAAAGACGGAACCGTAATAGGCGATGAGGCTAATAACTCGTGATAGATTTAAATTCCACTTTAAAAATTTCTTTCAGAGCCTTGAGAGTTAATAAAATGCGCTCATTGCTGACAAGTCTCGGCATAATTATCGGGGTAGCCGCGGTAATTATAATGCTCGCCGTGGGTTCGGGCGCAAGCAAACAAATATCAGACCAGATGGCAACTATGGGCAGCAACCTGCTGATGGTTATGTCCGGTTCAACCACTTCAGGCGGTCTTAGAATGGGTTCGGGAAGCCAGTCAACTTTGACGATTAAGGACTCAGAAGCAATTCTGGAAGAAATACCCTCCGTACTCGATGTTGCTCCGACAGTTCAGGGAACGGGACAGGTTATTTACGGCAATCAAAACTGGTCAACACAAATAACAGGAACAACTCCCAGTATGCTTTATATAAGAGACTGGACTCTTGCTTACGGAAGGGTTTTTTCAGATGAAGACGTCAAGAATTCAACTAAGGTCTGCATACTTGGTCAAACAATAGTGACCAATCTTTTCGGGGATTTGAATCCTCTCGCTAAAACAATAAGAATTAAGGGTGTACCGTTTATCGTAATCGGTGTTCTGCAAAGCAAAGGACAGTCAGCTATGGGGCAGGATCAGGACGATACTATTATAATCCCTTTAACAACAGCCCAAAAGAAGTTGTTTGGAAATCAAATTCCGGGAATGGTAAGGGTCATAATGGTAAAAGCACGAAGCAGCGAGGATTTATTTACCGCCCAGGATGAAATTACGGCTTTGCTCAGAGAAAGACATCATATAGGAGCAAAGCAGGACGATGATTTTACGGTCAGAAACTTGACGCAGATGATGGAAACCGCAAAACAGTCCTCGGATACAATGGCTTTTCTTCTCGGTTCGATTGCTTCCGTGTCTCTCCTAGTCGGCGGTATCGGTATTATGAACATAATGCTTGTTTCGGTTACCGAGAGAACGAAAGAAATCGGAATAAGAATGGCAATAGGAGCAAATTCTTGGGATATCAGGCTTCAATTTCTCATCGAGGCATTAATGCTGTCGTTAATAGGCGGTGTAACAGGTATCCTGATTGGAGTTTTAGGAGCTAACTCACTTGCATCGATTGCAGGCTGGCCTATTTCAATCTCTCCTGTTTCGATAGTTCTTTCATTTTGCTTCTCAGGTCTGGTAGGAGTATTTTTTGGTTTTTATCCGGCTTATAAAGCTTCTTTGCTCAATCCGATAGACGCTTTAAGGTATGAATAATTTTTTTGTCTTATATCTTTTGTTTATAATTAAACTAAACAAAAGAGGCGGCAATGAATATTTTTGAAAACAAAAAAACGTTAAGTTTTACTGAAAAACTTTTCAAATTACTTACTTTAGCAATTTTCTCGGTTATTATTTCTGTTTCTTATTCTTATGCACAGGGAAGCTGTAAATTCACAGTTCTTTATACTAATGACGTTCATGGAAGGCTAATGCCTTTTGAAGACGGTAAAAAAACCGAGACCGTCGGCGGTGCCGCAAGAAGAATTCAATTAATTAAAGACATACAATCAGCAACTCCAAATGTAATAGTTCTTGATGGCGGTGATGTCGCAGCAACAGGTGTGTTTTACAAGTTTTTTTACGGCGAATCGGATATAAAACTTATGAACATGGCAGGTTATACAGCTTCAGCCGTCGGGAACCACGAATTTGACAGCGGTTTTCAAAAGCTGAAAGACCTTACTGACATGGCTTCTTTTCCGTTTTTATCAGCCAACATTAGTGTAAAAGGCGAAAAAGAGCTTAATAATAAAATAAAGAAATATACTATTAAAGAAATAAACGGGTGCAAAGTAGGCATTATAGGTGTTACAACAAGCGATATTAAGTCGCTGGTTGTAAACGGGAATAAAATTAAAGTCAAAAATGAAATTAAAACAATCAAAAAATATGCGAAAAAACTTCAAAAAAGCACCGATTTTTTAATAGTTCTGTCTCATTCAGGGTATGACGAAGATGTAAAAATCGCCCGGCAGGTTCCGCAGGTTGATTTAATAGTCGGCGGGCACAGCCATACTTTTTTGGACAGTCCCAAAGTTATAATACACGAAAACAATTCGCAAACGCTTATAGTTCAGGACGGAGAATACGGAAAATATCTCGGCAGGCTTGATATAACGGCAGAAAACGGCAATATCCTTGACTTTAATTCACGTATGATTAGTGTCGATAACACTGTCAAGGAAGATAAAGAAGCGTCGGAGCTTGCCGATATTTATGCGAAGAGGGCGCAAGTATTAACGAATGAAGTCATAGGTATTACTCAAGTTCCTGTTGACAGCAGAAAAGAAATTATTAGAACAGGTTTATCAAGCTCAGGGAAACTTATACTCGATGCTGTTGACCAAACTCTGTCTAAAAATAACCTCAAAGCTGACGTAATTATGTTAAACAGCGGGGGTATCAGATCGAACAAGATTCTTAAAGCAGGAAAAATAACCACAGGCGATATAATCGAAATGTTTCCGTTTGACAACAAAATCATAACGGCAAATTTAACCGGAAAAGACATAAAATCAATACTGGAAACAAGTTCAAGACAGCTTCCAAACCCAAACCCCGCTTTTGTTCAATCCAAAGGTATTTCATACACGATTGATTTGTCGGCACAGCCGCAGGAGCTTTCGGACAATCTTTCCAAAATAATCAAAGAAGGCTCAAGAGTGAGCAATATCAAAATAAACGGACAGCCTGTAATTGAAGACAAATATTACACCGTAGCGTCAAATGATTTTATGCTTGGGGGCGGAGACGGATTTGTTCAGTTTAAAAATGCGTGCAAGGTTAATATTACAAATCTTTTGATATACAATTCAATTATTGATTTTGTTAAAATCAATTCACCTATAAACCCTCAGGCTGAGGATGAAATAACTGTAATAAACCCTGAAAAATAAGCAGACTTTTCGGAAGTATTTATGGAGTTTATAAAATTACATCGCGAAAAAATAAAGCAGAGTGCTATATTATTATTGCTTGCGTTTTTATCCTTTAATATTTTTACTTCCGATTTACTTGGCAGCCTTTCTCCGCAGTTGAACCTGTCGAGAAAATTATTTTCACAGGCTCTTGCTCTTGAAAGAAGGGACGATTTTACGGGAGCATACAAAACTTTTAACAAAATTTTCAAAGGTTACGGCGCGTATGACGCGGTATTGTTTCATCAGGCAAAATGTTCTCAGGAATTGGGAGATGAAAAAACAAACATCAATAAATTAAGCCGTCTTTTATCAAAATATCCCGACAGCAGGCTGACGTCTAATGCAAGTTATGCTCTCGGTCAGGCATATATGAGAATTAACGACCATGAAAACGCTCAAAAATATTTTGAGATGACAGCAAAAAAATATCCCGAGACTGACTACGCATTGGGAAGCTATTACTATCTCGGTTATATTAACCGAAAAAACAAGGATACAGCTTTTAATTACTGGATGGAATACATAAAAAGAGAGGCTGAAGGCAGGTTTACCAAGGATTGTGCAGACGGCATACTGTCGTTAGGTATTGGTTTAACTGCACAAGACAAAAAATATTTGGGAATTGCGTATTTAAAACATGGTGACTATTCCAGAGCAGGCTATTTCCTTAAAAGTGCACCTTTTAGCGAGACGTGGTTCTACCTTGCAAAACATTCGTACCAGAGCGGCAATAAATCACAGGCATTAGATTTTCTCAGGCAGGGTCTGTCAAAGTACCCCGGTAATTTCAGCACTGATGACATTCACTCTGCAATGCAGCTTTATGTAAAGCTCAAAGGGCAATCCGAAAAAGCAGGCTGGAGTGAAGTTATTTCTTTTGCGGGTTCAAAACTTGATTATGCCTATTTTAACAAGGCTTTACTTTCGGCAGGAGCGGAAAAAATCAATCTTTTTACTGCGATAGCAGAGAAGTATCCTAACGGAGACTTTGCGCCGGAAGCGATTTGGAATTTGTTTTTTGACGAATATAAAAGCGGGAATTATGAAACAGCGTTAAAGTATGCCTACTATCATTTGAATTCTTTTAATAACGTTAAATCATCCCCCCAAGTCCTTTTCTGGACAGGTAAAATATATGAAAAAACAAACAATTTATCAAAAGCCAAAGAATTCTACTCGCTAACGCTGCGAAAATACCCCGACAGTTATTATGCTTTTCGCTCGGATGACAGGCTAAAAAACATAAATTCAAACGAAAATCCGGCGTTCAGGACCTGTTCAGATGTAGCTGACTTGGAGGACATAAATTCGCAACCGGAAATGCCTTATTCATACAGCTATATCAAAAATAATTATGGTTCACTTACGGCTGAACTGCTGCATATAGGCGATTATGATACCCTTTCTTCAATGAATTTAAACGAACCGTTTATTAACAGTTGGATATATTTCAAACAGGGACTGATTACCAAGTCTGTCATTACAGCCAGAGACGAGATGAATAAACTTTATCCCAGACCGTCCTACACCGATAAGCGGTGGAAATTAATTTATCCGCTGTTTTATGCGGGTAATATCGATGAAAGCTGTTCCCGTACATATCTTGAAAATGTCCTTGTGCTGTCGATAATCAAGGAAGAAAGCCATTTTAACCCCCTTGCAGTTAGTTCTTCAAACGCTCGGGGATTAATGCAGGTGCTTCCTACAACGGCAAGGTTCATTTCAGACAAAAAAAATCTTGGCTATATTTATGATATTCAGCTTTTTGACCCTGCATACAACATCAGAACAGGCGCTGAATACTTCAAATACATCAAATCACAGCTTAATAACAATGATTTATTTGCCGTTGCGGCATATAACGCCGGTCCGGGAGCCGTTCAAAGGTGGATGGGGAAATATCCCACAAGTGATCTTGACGAATTCATCGAAAATATTCCGTATGATCAGACAAAAAACTATGTCAAAAAAATATACGGCACATACTGGAATTACAAAAATACCTACGATATTAAATAATTACCGCTGCAAAATCAGATCAATTCAAGAAAAAAACGCTATTCTTTACTGCCGATTCCAAGAAGATTAAGTATAGGTCTGAACAAGTCAGCAAGGAAATCTTTGATATTTTCCCAGATTCCCTTTTCTTCAATTTCCAAATCTTTTACGAATTCGTCTAAAGGATAGTCGTCTGTTGTCTCAAACGCTGTTTCTTCCTGTTGAGGTCTTTGGAAAGAACCTCCGCCGGCTGCTCCGCCGCTCCCGTCCTGAATATTATGGGAAGCTGATACAGCACCGGTGTTAATAGGATTGATTGGAGGGGGCATGCTCATCTTAAACTTACCTTTTTTGTTAAATTTATTAACCTAAAATATGAAAGTTTCTTATTATGCGATTGCCCGAAAGATTTTTTAATAAAACGTATCTTTTATAAATCATTATAATTTATTTGTAAAGATTTTAAAAGTGTCTTAAAAAATGCAATAATAGTCTGCTGTCAGCAAATTAATTTTACTTAATCAAAACTGATTTCATTTTGTCTATGAAATTCAGTTCAAAGATATTTCCGACAAATCATCCCATGCCGGCGGTTTTTGAAGAGCTCTCACGGCTTCCTGAGCATTTTTGGAAATTTGTTTGTATTTTTCCGAATCTGAAATTGCTCCCAATTTACGTTTAGGAGTATTTTTTTCCATAGCTTTTGAAAGTTCCAGAGAAATATCCGAAATCTGATTTAAAACATTTACCGTACTTGATATTAATTTTGTGAAATCGCCTTCGGAAAAAATTATATTTTCACTCTGCATATCTATAATCATTTCTTTCCAATTTTGATTAAGATTTTCCTCGTTTGAAGATTGTTCTGCAGATGCCCATTTATAAATGTACG
>CAZEDP010000010.1:0-17940 GCA_964511035.1 uncultured Gammaproteobacteria bacterium | reverse complement strand
GACCGCAATTGCAAAAATAAATGCTTCAATCCAGTCACCTTTGCTAAACCCGTTAATAATAAATACGAGAGGTACCATTACAAGGATAAACTTAATCATTAACCAGGTAAATTTCTTAATCCCTTCATCAAAAGAGGTGGTTTTTTGCTGTTTAAGTATCTCCTCGGCAATTTGTCCGAAAAAAGTCCTTTTGCCTGTATGAATAATAATTCCCGATGCAGTGCCGCTGACTATCGTACTGCCCATAAAACAAATGTTGCCATAGTCAAACGGGCTGTGAGAAGGTATTGTTTGAGCAACAGCGGACTTTTCAACAGGCAGAGACTCTCCGGTTAATGTAGATTGATTAATAAATAAATCTTTGGAATCGATAATAATTAAATCTGCCGGTATTAAATCGCCGGCTGATAAATGCACTATGTCACCTTGAACCAATTCTTGAAGAGGAATGCTTTTAATTTCAAATAATTTATCCATAGTTGTAGTTCGGCGTTTAACAAGTGAGTAAATCCTTACCATTTCCTTCAATTTTTCCGCGCTTTTGCCTGATTTGTATTCTTGTATAAAAGTCAGGAAAACGCTTAACAGTAGCATTACTACCAGAAAGACAGCTGTTCTTATATCGTTCATGACTAAAGAAACCACAGTTAAACACAATAAAAGAACTGCCAAAGGATTTTTGAACATTTCAAAAAATACGATTACTGGATGTTTTTGCTTAACGCCTGAAATATCGTTTAATCCGTATTTTTTTTGTCTAATTATAACTTCCTCTTCGGTAAGACCGTTTTCGTCAGAATCCAATAACTTATAAGCATCATTAATGCTCCCGAACGCTATAGTTTTCAGGAATTCACGCCTGATATCATGCTTATTTGCAAATTTATGATTTACTGACATCAAATCATGCCGTCTGTGCTTATCTCCATAAATTTTATTAAAGTATAGGGATAGTTGGCAATTGAAATTAAATTAAGTTCTTATTCTTTTAATATCTTCTTTTAGTCTTTCAATATCAATCAGCCAGTCTTCGATGTCCTGTTCATGTTCTAGTTCTTCAGCAAGAATTGTTGTGGCGATTTGGTGGGTTGTATGGTCTATACCGTTGGTAAAATCGGCTATTTCCTTATACCTTTTTATTGCGCATCGTTCGCCGCTAAGGTTTTGTTTAAGGATAATTTCCACATATCTGTCAACAGGGGCTTCGTACTTGCACTCGGCTAATTTAACCCAGTCATAAGGGGATAGTACCGGCGTACCGTCAAGCTGAATTATTCTGTCAACAACCATATTTGCGTGATTGAATTCCTGAGCGGCATGTACGAGAAGTTCAGGTTCAATTTCAGCTCTCATAGGGCCTTCCATCAATCTTGCTCCAATCCAGTACTGATAATATGCGAGCCACTCTTCTGATAATGCGGCGTTTAGGCTGGTTATAAGCTTATTTACATCTAAGTTCAGAATTTCTATACCTCTTCTTCCCATACCTATAATCCTTTCAATATCGTTACATGTTCAATATAAATTAATATTCAGATTTTATTATCGGACTGTTAGGCATATATTTGCAGAATTGCATATCCGCAGAAGAAAAATAATCAAAAATATATTTGTGTTATTTTGGAAATATAAGGTTTATATTGAGTAATATAAAGATTATTTTTTATGGCTAAGCAACATATCTTGATAATTGAGGATGAGATAAACATATCCGAAATAATTAAGGTATCTCTTCTCAGAGAGAGATATCAGGTTACCTGCGTTACTTCCGGTAAGCATGCTTTGACTGAAATTAAGAGTAGACTGCCCAACTTAATTTTGTTGGATTTAATGCTCCCTGACATGGACGGACTGGATATTTGCCGATTTTTGAAAAACAATCCCCAGACGCAAAGCATCCCGATTATCATTATCACGGCTAAAGACGATGAGTCCGATATAATAGCAGGACTAACTCTTGGAGCTGACGATTATATCACCAAACCTTTCAGCCTGAAGATTCTAACAGCCAGAGTAAAGGCAGTACTTAGGAGAAAAAGAGATTTATCCGAAACCAAAGAAATTATTAATTACAGAGAACTGGAAATTGATCCCGAAAAGTTTCTGGTTACAGCTAAGGGTAAATCAATAGCGCTTACAAACACGGAATTTCAGACGCTTTATTTATTAGCAAGTAATCCTGGGAAGGTATTTACGAGGGATCAGATAATAGATGCAATAAAAGGTGACAGTTATGACTGTATTGACCGCTCTATCGATATTTTAATCGTAAGAATCCGAAAAAAAATAAAGCCGTACAATAAATATTTGGAAACTTTATGGGGAATAGGTTACAGATTTAAGGATCAAAATGAATAGTCTTACGCATACAGCTTCTATTTATGAAGAAAAAGATAAGATTTTAAATTTAATTTCTGACAGTATCAGAAACTCGCTTGATATTGACGAGATATTAAAAATTATTTGCAGGGAAATTTCTATTCTGATAAATGTGCAAAGGACTTCTATTTGGAAATTTGACTCAATTATGTATTCAAAATCAGCCCTGTATATAGAACATGTAACAGATAGATTATACAAAGGCGCTGAATATCTTCCTGACAAAAGCGCAATCAATGAATATTGGACAAATATACTCCTTGAACGCCAAGAACCTGTTGTTATAGAACACATTTCAAATTCGTCGCTGCCTGAATATATAAAGGAATCTTACGAGTTGATAGGTGTAAAATCCTTCTTTTGTTTGCCCTTACGAATAGGGAACAAAATATGGGGGGGGATTTTTCTGTCTGAGTATGATTATTACAGAAAGTGGACTGATAAAGAAACCAGTTTGGTCATATCCGTATCGAATCAAATTAATATAGCCGCAAAACAGGCTGAATTATACTCAACCGTCAAAAAACAGGCAGAGAGAGAAATATTATTGAGGCGTATAACCGATATTATAAGAAGCTCACTTAATATTGAAGATATTAAATCAAACATAGTCTGTGAAATTGGTAAGGCATTGGCTGCTGACCGTTGTATTTTGAGGATTTATGATACGGAAAATAACAGGTTTTTACCTGTTGAAAGCAATTGCGAATACGTATCTTCAAATGATATCAAGAGTGTGACATCAATTTGCAATGAAGACGGTTGGACTGATTACCTGAGCCAATACCATAGAAATAACCGTGACTTCATTAATATGGATATAAATGCGACTATAAATACGCATGATAAAGAAGCTGATGAATATTTCAAAAAAGCACAATTGAAAAGCGGAATTCGGCTTCCGATTTTTTATTCGGGACAGTTGATGGGGCTGCTCATTCTTAATTATGTAAAAGAAAAGATTTTTTTATCGGCAGACGAAATTGATTTTATCAAAGTGTTGGCTAATCAAACAGGGATTGCCCTTTATCAGGCGCATTTATATCAAAAAGAGAAACAAAAAGTCGAGAATGAGCAATTTTTAAGGAACATCATTGCTAGAATTAAGAATAATTCAGACAATAAAAATATATTGAATTCAATCTGCAAAGAAATATCAGAATTTTTCAATGTCGAACGTGTATTTGTTCAAAATTTTGAAAATAATTTTGAAACACACTCTAATCTGGCAGAGTTTAAAGTAGATAAAAAACTAACAGGCATTAATGAAACCGATATTAAAACCAGAGAAATGCTTTATAAACACTGGACAGATAAATTTAAGCAGTCAAGCGACGCTATTGTGATTGATGATATATCTGAGTATACGGAATCAGAGGAAGTAAGGTCTTATTACCAAAAAATCAACCTGAGATCCCTGATAATTATTTCGCTTAAATACGGTGATAACAAGTGGGGCTGCCTTTCTCTTTCATCCTATACATATTTAAAAAAATGGACTGAAAACGAAATAAATCTGTTGGAAAACGTTGCACAGCACCTCACACTGCTGATTAAAGAAGCTAATTTATATAATCAGGCACAGTTTCTGGCAAATGTATCCCATGAAATACGGACACCTCTTACTACAATCAGCGGATATTCTGAATTATTGCTCGATAAATCATATAATCCCATTGAGGCAGTGAAATATCTCAAAATAATCAATGAAAACGTCGCGAGAATAAATTGCATCATACAAAATTTACTTTTCATTTCTAAAATTGAAGTCAATTCCCGAAAAGGAAAAATAGCATTAGAAAAATGCCGATTGGCGGATATATTTGACGGTGCCGTTGAAATAGCCGAAACTGAAATCAAATCGAAAAAAATTGTTATAAAGGTTGAATGTCCTGATGACATTGAAGTTAAAGCAAATATTTTACTTTTGCAGCAAGCGGTCGTGAATTTAATATCAAATGCTGTAAAGTACTCCGATATAAATTCAAAAGTTTTATTATCCGGTTGTGAAAAAGACGGAGAAATTATATTACAGGTCAGAGATTGGGGCTACGGCATCGAACAATGCCAGCTCGATTATATATTCGAGAGATTTTACAGAATAGATAAATCCAGAAACAGACAGACGGGAGGCGCAGGTCTTGGGTTATCTATCGTTAAATTGGTTGCTGAGGCTCATAAAGGTTATGTATCCGTGAACAGCAAGCTAAATCATGGCTCTGTATTTTCAATTCATCTGCCCTCCGTTTAGCTATAAAAAGAATTTATATCCAATGTTTTGAAATTGTTACAATTAATAAAAAAAATCGAAACAAAATTAATTTATATTCATTATGTAATATGAATTGAACTTATTTGAGTATTCACGAATAAATCAAGTTAACAGTATCTTGTTAAAAACTGTTAGGGTTCGGCTATATATTTGATTTAGCCGTATGGAACGATAAATCAATATATACTTACTAAAAACTACCTGACCAGGTTCCTCCGGAAAGGTAGTTTCTTTTTGGTTTCTAGTAGCAATATACCGTACTTCCGCCGGAATAACTGCAAGTATGGCTGTGTGTTACATTTGCTTTATTCATTAACTGTTTTTCAATCTGATTAACCTTATTTCGAAGTTCTTTGACTTCCTGCTCAAGCATATATAATCTGTCAGAAGATTTTTGTTTGGCTGATGACTGAATTTCATCGGATTTAAGGGACAAATTGTTCTCGGCATATGCGGGATTTAAAGCAGAAAAGCATATTATAATACCCAGCATCATTGTCAAAAGATATTTCATGTATTTAACCTCGATTTATTATGTCTCTTCGCCAAGAACCCATTTAAGTGCCTGTATCATGCCGTTTACCGTTCCTGCTGTTTCCGGATTTTTCAGCATCGGATGTTTTCTGAGATATTCAATTCTGTCTCTGATTTGTTGCTCTGTTTTAAGTTTTTGGAGATTGATATCAAGCATTTTAACAGCCTTTTACGTTTAATTATTATTTAATCTAAATGCAGTGATTGTCAATTGGAACAATCAACATAGATTTCTGATTTCTATACTGTTTTTATTGAATATGGAAAAATATTTATTCAATTTTGCATCAATAATACAGGGTATATTTTCATAATACTGTTTTATTAAAACTAAATAATTTTTACTTGACAAGAGATATAAGGTTATTTAATAGTTATATATTATCTAAGTAATTCTTATTACATAGCGGGAATTGACTAAGTGAAAAGAAAAAAGACTAAAATCCTTTTTAAATTGTTGATATGGCTTTTAGGGATTGTAGGAGTGCCACTGATTCTAATGGGTTTATTATTGGGTACTTCCAGTAATCAGAATTTGATGAGCACAAGTTCAAAATTAAGCAAACTCAGCGAAAACTCCATTAGAGAAACAAGTGACAAGTTAATTAACATAAGTGAAGACATAATAAACAAATCAAATCAAAAGTCTTTAGAATTAAGCAACAAAACAGTACATGAAACATCAAACACACTTATTAAGCTCAGTGAAAAATCTTTAACAAACACAAGCAATACATTCCAAAGAGCAAGCGAGAAAGCGTTAAAAGAGACCGGAGAGAATTTAATAAAAATCAGTCAGGACAATCTTAAACAAGCAGTAATCGATGCAAACAAAGAAAAAGGGTTGAGAATAGCAAATAATATTTCCGGCAAAGTACTAAATACCATTGAGATTTTCAGAATATTTTCACAATTGAATGAAATCAAAAAATGGATGTAAAATCCATGGTTTCGATATTAGGGTCACTGCAAAAAAGCAACAAAGAGATAAAAAGTATTGCAGTTATAAACACTTCAGGCGAACAAGTGCTTAAGATATCAGACGGGATAGTTTATTATTCAGATAATATAAACCACCTCGATACACCGGAAATAGCAAGAGCAATGTCCGGGAAATTAAGTTTCTCAAGCGTGAAATCTTACGGAAGAAGCTCGTATATTAACATAAACATCCCGATACAATTGTATGTAGGAAAATATGTCGGTGTATTTTCAACAAATCTTAGCTTGGCATCTGTTTATGACATAGTTAATTCTACTAAAATAGGCAATAAAGGTTTTGTATTTATTACCGATAATTCAGGACATGTTATTTTCCACCCTGCGGGGCAAATAAATCTTAATGTATTTGCCCGTCAGGCGCGAAGCATATTAAAAACCGCAAAAAAAGCCGGTACGGTTAATTATAATAATGTTCCGATGTTAGTAACCGCCATTGAAGATGTAAACCTGAATTGGGATATTTTCAGCGTACAGCCTGAAGCAGAAGCATTTCAGAGCGCATCGGAAATGAAGAATCAGGTAAAAGTTCAAACGGCGAAGAGTTTGAGTTCATTAAAGACACAGGCAAGTCATGGTTTAAACTCAGCCATAAAAAATATGGAAACCGAATCGGGTAAATCAGCCGAAGTTTCCAAAAAGGTTATGCTTACGGAATCTGAAAAAACATTAAAAATGACATCTGAACAATTGAAACCGGTTGCGGAAAAAAACACTACAGATACCGTATCGCAGCTTCAAAAACAGAGTACGCAGGAAGCTCAGGCTGCGCAGGGCAAAATAGCAATTCACTCAACGACATTGATCATTATATTCATAGCAATTGCCGGTGTTATCGCAGTTTATATCGCAAAGGGTTTTGTTAATCCGATACAGAAGATAACTAACATTGCTAAAATTATGTCTAATGATGATTTAACGGCTCAGATTGATGAAAATGAACAGGACGAAGAAGAAATTGACGAACTTTATAAATCATTTTCAAGGCTTCAGAATAATCTTAAAAAGATTATCACGCAAATATTTGAAAGTTCTGAGAGAGTCCTTGAGTATTCCGACAGTTTAAAGGCTACCATTGAACAGGCGGGAAAAGCAACCGAGCTAATCGCCTCATCAGTTCAAAGTGTTGCGGTAGGAGCAGAAAAACAGTGTGAATATTCTGAAAGTGCTGTGGCAGTTGCATCGGAATTATCAAACGAAATTCAATTTATATCAAATGAAGTACAGCAAGTAGATAAATTAATAAAAACCGCATCAGAAAATGCAAAATCCGGTAATGTGGTTGTAAAGCAGGCTATCCAACAGATGAATCAAATTAACAGCGATGTTGAGGCATCAGCGGATAAAGTTAATATATTATCGAAAAAATCTGAAGAAATAGACGGAATTATTGAAATTATTACAGAAATAGCAGGGCAGACTAATCTTCTTTCGTTAAATGCGGCGGTAGAAGCCGCAAGAGCCGGAGAAGAAGCAAAGGGGTTCACAGTAATCGCAATTGAAATCAGAAAATTAGCTACTCAGTCTGCGGAAGCAGCGAGTAATATTGCCAGAATAATACAAGAGATAAAAAAAGAAATTAATGTTGCAACGATGTCGATGTCTAACGGAACAAGCTCGGTCAAGCAGGGTATTTCAATGGTGGATAAAGCAGGCAGTTCTTTTGAAGAAATACTCAATTCCGTTTCTGAAGTTAACAATAAGACTACTGATGTTGCATCAAGGATAAATATTATCAGTGAAGGAACAAAATCAATGGTTTCATTGATTCAAAATGTTTCAAACATTTCTCAGGAATTTAACGGAAGCACGCAGGATATTGCGGCATCAGCTGAAGAGCAGACTGCATCAATGCAGGAGATAGTAGCAACGACTAACGTTTTGTCATCAATGGCAAACGGTTTAATAAACGAGGTAAAAACATTCAAGATTGATAAAAAAGAATAGCAGGTCAAGTTTTCAGTTCAAACAAAGGAGTTAAGAAAGGAAGGAAAATGGTTAGATCAAATTTGAAAAAATTGGGTATCATTGCGTGTTTATGTTTTGCAGTTTCACCGTTTGCAAATTCAGTTGCAAATGCTCAGGAAGTATTTAGAATTTGCGGTTCAACAGTAATGCAGCCGTTGACAGATGCAATAGCAGCTGTTTATCAAAAGAAATACGGCGAAACAATCAAGGTTGAGGGCGGCGGCAGTGATTTAGGGCTTAAAGAAGCAATTGCCGGAACAACAACAATCGGCGCATATGCGAAAAAAGTTTCAGATGATGTTAAAACACAGGTTAAAAATACAACAGTCGCATATGACGGTATTGTAATCATTGTTAATGAGCAGAATCCTGTAACGAACCTCACAAAACAAAATCTGATTGATATGTACACAGAAAAAGTTAAGAACTGGAAAGAAGTCGGCGGACCCGATATGCCGATAGCTCTTGTTACCAGAGTATACGGAGCACCGATGGACCTATTCACAAAATACACAGGATTAACTAATTCTGGTTCAAAGGAGCCGGGAGTCAACGGCATGATTGCAAATTCAGCAATTAGAATCGAAACAAACTTCGATTTGGTGCAGAGTATAGGCGATATTCCGAATTCGCTTGGATATTCGTCCTATGGTACGGCTCTTTCATTCAAGGAAAAGGGCATACCGTTAAAAATCATTTCTCTTGACGGATTTGTTCCATCAAAGGAAGCGATTTTAGCAAACAAATATCCTATAACCACAGAGTTCAACTATGTTTACAAAGAACACAGCGATAAAATTGACAAATTCTTAGAGATATTCACTACCCCTGAGGGTAAAAAAATCGTTGAGGACGAAGGTTCAATCGTTCCATAAGGTAAATATAATGTAAAGAAGTTAGGAGAGGAACAAAGGAAAACTATCATGAACAAGACAAAATTATTCACAACAGCCTTTATTATGGCATTGTCGCTCAGCTCAACAGCATGGGCGGAAAGACTTACCATTAGAGACATTGAAGGTTTACCACCTGCAAATTTCAGAGTAGCTGATGAAGAGTCAATCAACAGTAGTCACTGGGCATACAAGACGCTTCAGACCATTAGCGAAAAATATGGTTTAGCGCTTGGCAATCCGAACGAAAAGTTCAACATGAATCAGCCCTTAAGCAGAAACGATGCAGCTGTACTTTTAGTCAGCATCACCGGTAAGATTGAAAAAGACAAAGTTCAATTAACCGAAGTTGAAAAAGACAGAATTAGCATTCTTCAACAAGAATTCGGCAAAGAATTAGCAGCATTAACCGGCAGAGTTAACCAACTCGAAACAACGGTTGATGCTCTTAAAGGTTCAGTATCGAAAGTTGAAAAATCTAATGCTAGTAAAGTCGGTTTTGGTTTTGGCGAAAACATCAAGTTAACCGGCGCATTTCAGGCAAGATACACCGGCTATATCGGCAAAGGCACGGATACATTATATCCGAACTTCAGAATGCCGCTTGCTGAAATCGGTTTCAAAGGAAAATTGGCAAAGAATTTAGATTTCGTGTCAAACTTCCAACCGAGCAGATATTATGACGGTTCAGCCAAAACAATGATGTCAGATGTTTACATGTCAACAAATATCATACCTCACAACGTAATCTACTTTGGACAAAGCAGAGTCCCGATAGGAGTTGAGGGTACCACATCGGCATTGAAGTCCGACCTCATTGATCTTTCACAGATTGCCAGAAACTACAGTAATACAAGAGATATCGGTATTAAAGTTGCCGGTGATTACAAATACTTTGATTACTTTGTTGGCGCATTCAACGGCAGCAGATACAACAGTAAAGACAGCAACACCGATATGGACATTGCAACATGGTTTGACATTAAACCCTTGGCAGCATTCCCGCAGTTTGGTAAAGCAACAGTCGGAGCAGGATACACATACGGTAAAGTCAGCCCGACAACTTCAACTAGCGGAAGCTACGACATATTCGGTTTCTATAGTGATTACAAATACAAAAAAGCCGCTGTAAAGTATGAATGGGCATTCAGTGACGGCGCATACGGCGCATTAAACAGAAAATCAAGCGGTTGGTATCTTAGCGGTCTCTACGATGTAACACCGAAAACACAATTAGTTCTTAAAATGGACCGTTTTGACCCGAACAGAGACATCAAAGACAACCTCATAACCGAGTATTCCATAGGAACTAACTATTTTATGAGCAACTACAATCTTAAATTCCAGGTTAATGCAGTAATTGTTGACAACCCGATTAAGAAGAACAGCTCAAGATTAGTATTCCAGTCACAGTATAGTTTCTAGGAATTAATGCTTAATGACAAATTTATCGTTTAAAAGTGATAAGGACTCCCTATTTGTTAGGGAGTCCTTGTTGCAGATTTATTTAGACTCGCTTAAATATGCTCCCTCGAAGATTGTTGGGACTATTATCAATTTTTTATTAGTTCCTTTGTACACTAATTTGCTTAATCCCGAGGGATATGGATTGTATATGCTTGCAACCGGCGCATTGAGTTTTTTATGTATTATATTTAGCGACTGGGTTGGTCTGGTAAGTCTAAGATTTTTCCGTGAACATTACAACAAAGACGATATCAGAACGTTTTTCAGTTCAATAATGTTTTTATTGTTCACAAATTTGCTGATTATGTATGTATTAGGTTTTCTTCTGTTCAAACCGCTTAAAGAGTTCTTCAACATATCGGGAGATTTTCAGTATCTTGTATTCTTGTTGATTATTCCCGTAGCATTGAGAGCTCTTTTCTTTCAATTTTTACGGGCACAGATCAAACCTCTTTCATACACATTTTCGGTTATTATTAATCAGTTATTAACTGTCGGGATAGCTTCCTGGTTAATATTACAGTTTGATTTAGGCGTTACGGGGATTATTATTGCTATGGCGGTATCGATATCGTTAATTGATGTTGTAATGCTGTTCCAATCAGATATTTGCTGTACATTCAGAAAATCCGAAGTCAAGAAGTTTGTCTTAAGCGGGTTTTATAAGTACGGTTTACCTATTTCACTCGCTTCAATCGGAATGTGGGGCATAACACAGAGCAACAGATTTGTCCTCCAGCATTTAAAAGGCTCTGTTTACAACGGATTTTTAGGTGTCGGATATAATCTTACATTCTCATTCCTGCTTCCATTATGTTCAATAATTACACTTGCGGCAGTACCTAGAATAATAAACAAGTTTGAAGAAGGCAAAAACGTTTCGCCGCTCATATCAAAACTAAGCGCGTATTATTTTATGTTATTTTCACCTTTTGTGTTTTTATTCTGCATTTATTCAAAAGAAATAGTAAGTATTTTTGCAAACAGCAAATTCATAGATGCTTATGTTTTAGTTCCATATTTGGCTTTGAGCGCATTTTTTATCGGACTGGCGGATTATACGACCATACAGTACCATTTATCCAAAAAGACATATCTTGATACAATAATAAAAATTGTATCGGGTTTGTTAGGTATCGGCATGAGTATTGTTTTAATAGGGAAGATGGGACTGCTGGGTGTGGGTATTGCAACGCTGGTATCAAACTTCGCATATTTTTTACTCAGCATAACTGTAAATGTAGATAAATTTAATTGGGTGGTACCGTGGGAAGACATTTCTATGGTATCAATTTCGCTTATCGGGAGTTTCTTTTTCTCACAAATTATCAAATCGGTAGTCAGAGTTGATAACCTGTTTACACTTATGATAAACCTTGCACTTGTAATGTTTATTTATGTATTTCTAATTCGCAAAGGAAACCTGAAATTTAAATTTTAAAGCAAAACCCTAACATCGAATACTTTCTATAAACTAAGGCTGTCTCATATTGAGACAGCCTCTTATTTTTGAATTAAATTTACTAATAGATCATTTTAGGACAACGCGGTTTTTTCTGACATGGAAGCTCAGGATAATCGTCTCTGACTTTAATTTTGCATTTAACTTTGCACTTTGTTTCCCAGCAATCATCACATTTTTGGGGAGGGTTAATCATTGGACGCATATTAAGAAATTTGTTGTCCATATTGTTAAATCTGACATCAGTGTTAATATCGTTTGCTTCAAGGATTCTGACTTTTTCTTTTAAAACGCCTATTTCTAAGCTGAGAGCATTTACTCTGATTTGTAATTCTTCAATAAGTTCTGCCTGCTGCTGATGTTTCCACTCTAAATCTGAAATATTCTTTTTTGTTGCGTAACTGACAGCCGGTTTTGTGTAACAGGACTTGTATTTAGGTTTGTAGCACGCAAACGCATTATCTGTACACATAGATAAAACTAATAAAACAGTTACAATCGTTAGTATCTTTTTCATGATAACCTCCATTTTAATTTTAATCTATTTATTAAATTAAAATGGTTTAATGTCAATCGGTAATGCGTTCAGTCTAAGAAAATGTAACATACCCGTTAAATTTTAGCCGATTTTTATTATTCAATAAGTATAATCAGCAGTAATAACAGTCATATTATTTTTTTGAATACATTTTTCAAAAATGATAAAAAAATATTTTTGACTGATATAATAAAGGCATAAATGAATATTTATGCACGTATCAATACTATTTCCATAATGAAGAAAGGCCGATATTGATGGATGTCTTCAAACCGTTTGAATTAATTGCGGATTATGTTATTTCAATTTTAAAACTCTCACCGACAACACAGGCAGGAGAAAGTGTCCATTTTTTTATATATGACACATTAAAAATATTCGTTTTAATTCTGATTATCAGCTTTGTTGTAGGAATTGTAAAAAGCTACTTCACTCCTGAAACCACAAAAAAATATTTAACCGGAAAAAAACAGGGTGTCGGCAATATTCTTGCGGCATGTCTTGGCATCGTGACGCCTTTTTGCAGCTGTTCCGCTATTCCGTTATTTTTAGGATTCCTCGAATCCGGAGTTCCTTTAGGGGTAACATTCTCATTTCTTATTTCGGCTCCAATGAATAACGAAGTTGCAATAATTATGTTGTGGAGTTTGTTTGGTTATAAGGTTGCACTGATTTATATTTTATCGGGATTGATTATTTCGGTTCTCGCGGGCATTATTATAAGCAAGATGCACATGGAAAAATACATTGAGCGTTTTGTTTTCGAAATGCAGCCTGAAAGCTGCTGCTGCTGTAAAAATAATAAGACTAAGTTTACAGACAGGATGCGGGATGCTAAACGCAGTGCGTATAATATCTTTCACAACGTCTGGCTTTATATAGTAATTGGCGTAGGAATAGGGGCTGTAATTCACGGATATGTCCCTGCGGAATTTATGCTCAAATACGCGGGTTCCTCAAATGCCTTTGCGGTTCCGATAGCCGTTATTCTCGGGGTTCCTTTATACGCTAATGTAGCGGGTGTGCTTCCCATTGCGGAAGTTTTTGTTAAGCAGGGACTGCCAATGGGAACGGTTTTGGCATTTACTATGTCAGTTACCGCAATTTCTCTTCCTGAGCTTATCATCCTTCGCAAAATCATGAAACCGCGTCTTTTATTAACATTTGTTACTATTATTACAATTGCGATAATTTTCACCGGTTATCTCTTCAATTATCTTCTCAGCTAAAAATAAGCCGATTATCGGTTTATAAAAATGTAAACTTTTGATACAATAAAGTAAAATTATTTTAATAAACATATTGCATTTTTAAAATGTTTATTGTAATTTTATACTTGAGTTAAAAGACACAAAATATTTGAGAAATTAGAGCGAGTATTTAGAAATGTTGATTAACAGAGTTAGTTTGAGTTTTCCCATAAGCAAAAGCATTAATAATAAAGCGGCAAAAAATGAAATAATTGACCCGCTGCCGCCAAAACCTAATAACATAAGTGTTAAAGCTGATAGTTTAAGTTTTGGTTTTTTAGGGAGAAGTAATTCTGTCAATCCACTTTTACAAGCTGTAAAAGATACGCCAGGAGCTGATAAAAGACTTATAAAAGAACTAACTGGACATTTTCAGGATTCGCCCGCAATAGTAAATATTTTGGAAAAAGCTGGAATAAACGAAGCAAATATTCAAGCAATACGCAAATACTTAAAGTATTTAGAAATCGATGATAAATCGTTTGCACAAGAACTTTCTGCAATGTTAAGACATAAAGGAATTGCTCTGAATTAAATTTCAAAGTCAATTTTGTCATTAATAATTTCAGCCTGTTTTGAACCCAGAGCGGTTCCCAAGCCTATTCCCAAAAGTGAGCCTGCCGGACCTTTGTATCTGTGCAGTGCCCAACCGAGTACAGCAGACCAGCCGATGACAGAAACTATATTTACAAACGATTTTACTGTTTGATTAAAACCATTATTTAAATTATTTTTGATGTTATCAGAATTAGTAAATGATTTTGCTATGGAAGGTATTTCAAGAAGTGAGAAAGCAATAATCCCAAGAATCGGTATTCTCATCGAAGCTCCGCCAAGGACTTTTTTAATCGCTGATTTTTCATTGATTCTATAGGCACGAACAAAATTTTTAAAAGCGTCTTCTCGAGATGTAAACTCAACAGAGTAGTCATTTATACCAAGAATATTTTTTCTAAAGAACGGCATTTGGAATAAAGTTTTATCGGCATTATACAAGAAATCAGATATTTTCCCGGTATATTTCCCTTTACCTTTAAGCAAAAATTCAAGCCATGTACCTCTTAAGAATGAAAATACAGACTGAAACTCTCTGCCCATTGATGAATTTTTAAATTTTTCAGGATGCAGCAGCTGATCCTTTGCATTTTTTAGGTCTCGGAAATCTTCGGGAACATTTGCAAATAGAATTGCCGCCGCTAAGGCGGCTTTAACATAATCACCGTTTTCTGCACCGTTTCCCACCCCCATTAATCTTCGTACATAAGGAATACTCTCGGCGCATCCTATTGCAACATCTTTAATGCCGAGTGTTTTATTATCTTCGGGTTTATTATCATTTTTATCAGAGCGTTCAAACGTATCTTTTATGTCAAAAGGATTACTTTTAGTTGTTGGTAGTGTATTTACCGTTTTGATATTATAGTTATTTTCTTTTCTGTTAACAGTCGAATCAGACGGTTTATTTATGCCGCCTGTATTTAAAGCAGGTACAATTTCTAATATCGGGAACTTGTCCATATCCCTCCCGATTGCATGTTATTTTCCCGAAGATGACCCTTCTATATATATAAAAACAACCTTAATGCAATTATTGCCTATTTCTATGAAACGGTTACATAAATTGATAAATGCGGAGATGCTTAATAATTCTGAAGAATCGAAATATTGAAGATAACAAATGTTAACTTTTGTAAATAATATATCATGAATATATATTTTTTAGGCAATTTTTATATGTAGTTTGTTTTTATATTATTGGATAGGATCAAAGAGTAAATATAAGCCTGAAAGAGGAGGAATAACTATGAGTATATCCAGATTTTTCGGTATTCATGCATTTTCAAGATTTGAAAACTACGGACACCAGAGACATGTCGGCTACGGCGGCTATCATGGTTTTCGTCCGGAACATGGATACAGAGGACATGACTATCGCCACCATGCGCCACAACGCGGGTTCCATCACAGAGGATGGTGGGGCTAAATTTTAACCTAACCTGAATATCCCGTTAACAAACATCGCTGTTAAGAAACTAACGGCGATGTTTTACTTTGAGGCATAAACATTAATTTTAAAAGTAACGAATTGTAAATATTATATAAACAATATATATTTTTTAGGCAATTTTTATATTCTTAATGTTTTTTTAATAATATACCCCCCGTTCAAAACATATTATTAGTATTACTAAACGAAGAGGAGATCAAAGTATGAGTAATTACGTTAATTCTTTCAACGGACTTGGTTTTGCTAATCCTTTAGCTACACGCGGCGGAAACGTAGCAATTGGCGATAACAATGTATTAATTGGCGGCAGAGGCGGCAACGTTGCCATAGGTGACAACAACCTTCTCATCGGCGGAAGCGTTTTCGGTAAGCCCGAATGCAGAAAGCCTCAAATGCCGGCATTCAGACCACCTGTATGCAGACCTCAACCGAAACCATGCTTACCGAAACCGATATTCGCTCCGAGATGCGGCGGATCAATAGTACAATCCAACGTAGCTAACCAATTCGGCGGCGGATCGATTGTTCAATCAAACAAGGCCAATCAGTTTGCCGGCGGATCAATCATACAATCCAACGTTGCAAATCAATTCGGCGGCGGATCGATTGTTCAATCAAATACAGCTAATCAAGGCGTACCGAGATTTTTCTGGTAAATCACCTTAATTAGTTATAATTAAATTAAAGGAACCTCTTACTTAATGTAGGAGGTTCCTTTTTATTGTGACAACAAAAATACTTCACCGAAACGATTAACGTAATTATTGCATGCCATGTATCAGCTCAATTAGGTATAATTTTTATATAATAAGAAACATAAAAACTGATGGGCTTTTTCAAAATAATTGCAAAAGGAACATTTATTTATATCAGGAACATTATCAGCCTGACGAAGATAATGCTTTTCCCTGTATTTGGACAGTTATTGGGCGTTTTATTAATTCTTTTGCCGTCGTATTTATTTTCTCAGAATATAACAAAATTTATGCCTCCCGAAAACATAGCGCAAAATCTTGTTTTGATAATCCTTGGTCTGATTGTTCTTATCCTGCCGGGGTTCTTTGTTTTTACGAAGTCGTTTTGGGAATACATGACCGCAATGGCGGCTTTAAACTCATCTATCGGTAATATAATGGCTGAAGGTAAACTCAAGGATTATGCGATACTCAATCAGTGTATAAAATTAAGGACAAAGGAATACATACTTGTACTGCTTTATTTGACATTAATTATATTAGGCGGCATTTTGCTTCCTTTTTCGGTTTATCTTCTTAAATTTCTAAACTCTGTTGATACGGCATTTCTAACATCGGCATTCGCGCTTAGCGAGCTGTTTATGGTATTCATACTATTGATAGTATCGGTTTATTTGAGTTTAAGTTTTCAAGTCTTTGCATTCGAAAACATTTCTCCGGTGCAGACCGTAAAAAAGAGCTGGGGTCTTGTTAAAACCTCATTCTGGAAAACATTTTTTATCGGGTGTGCGGTAATATTATTCACAGGAATTTTGATTCCTTCGTTATTTCAGGGGATGCTTGCCAAAATGCAATTTATCAATTATGCAGTCATGCCGATTCAGACTTATATGGCAAGCTTTTCAAACATTATAGATATATTCAGAAGGACTGATGCAGGATATTATTTGATTGGTACGATGACTGATTACGATTTGGCAAAAACCTTTTTGCTTATGATTGTAGGCGGTCTTATAAGCGGTTTGCTTTTGCCGCTCGGCAACGCGTATTACACGCTGCTTTATTATGATTTGAGTTCAAAAGAGAGTTGATTGCCGAATGTTCAGATGCCGAAAATGTAAAAAAGTAGATCAAATAGGTTTAATGATAAGTCCGGCTTATCAGGGAAAGGGTGAATATTCTCAACGTTTTAATGATAAGGGTGAAATAATTATCACAGTTGACGGTTATGAATTTATTCCCGATTTAGCTTTTATGAACTCTCATGCAGTGTGCAAATACTGCGGCGAAATAAAATTTTGGGAGTATTACAATCCTCAGGATTATCTCCAATAATAAAAATTTAATAATTCTTAATTTTTACGAAAAAAACAGCAATTTTTTTTTTGTTTGAACTCTATATAAACAGAGAGTCAGAATTATTATGAGATGAAGATTTTAATTTCTAATAATCGCATATCCGAAAAAAAACCCGT
>CAZEDP010000009.1:0-18044 GCA_964511035.1 uncultured Gammaproteobacteria bacterium | reverse complement strand
ACTTTACAGGGTGGCGGGCGGGCATAAAAACTCCCTAACAATCAATTAATCAGGAAAAATAAAAAACGATCTTTATTCCAAAAACACTTACCCCCCCCCTTCTCCACTGCAAACCACCAAATCCCACGCAAACACAAAAGGTTGCAAAAAGGTTGCAAATAGGTTGCAAAAAATACTAAAAAATCAAAAGTTTATTAACACCCTTTATACTTTCTCAAAATCCTGTCCAAACTCAATAAAGCGGTGTATGTCGGTAAAACATAAAGTTTCTCATTTTCTTTCAGCATATTCAGGCTTGTATTCAAAGCCTTGTTAATGTTTTCCTCTATAACGATATTTTCAGAGGCAATGCCTGCATACTTTAGCCTGACTGCCATATCTGACGCTCTGACGCCGGAGGTAACAACAGGTTTGCCGTGATTGGCTATGAGTTCAAAATCCGCGTCCCACAACCATGACACATCTCGTCCATCGGCATAATTGTCGTTTATCATAATGAGCATCCGGCTGTTCTTGTCGTCTGCCGCTGTTTTTAGGACTTCGGATGCGCCGACGGGATTTTTAATGAGCTGAATCAGGACTTTTTTACCGTTTATTACAAGTTCTTCCGAGCGTCCGAAAACCGTTGAATAGTCTTCGAGAGCTGCCGTTATAACCTCGGCTCCGATTTTATCCGACAGACAAAGGGCAGTTGCCGCAAGAGCATTATAGACATTATAAAGTCCGGGCATTTTCAGTTTAATGCTGACGGGGGTATTATTTTGACCAGAAATAACGATATCCGAAGAGTCCGGCAAAACAGTCACGTCGGCTTCAAAGTTGTTTACAGGGTGTTTTTTGCCGCACGTGCAATAATATTGCCCGAGCTGTCCGTAGAAGTTTTTTGAATAAAGCAGGTCATTCCCGCATTCGCAAACAGAGGCTTCGGGAGGGGAAGACACATTTTTCACGTCGTTTATATTTTTCACGTCTTTAATGCCGAAATAGAGTTTTTCAATATTTTTGCTGTTTGTAATTCTTGCCACAAGCGGGTCATCGGCATTAAGTAAAAGAGTTAAGGGTTTAACTTTTGCAGTTTTTTCCGTTGCGCGCCGAATTTTTTGTGCGGTTGTTTCCAGCTCACCGTATCTGTCGAGTTGATCTCGAAAGAGATTTGTTACGATAAGATAATCCGGCGTGATAAAATCAAAAATCTTTTCCAGATAAGCCTCGTCGCATTCAAATACGCATACTTCGGCATTAAGATTGCCGAGCAGGGAGCAGTTTTCAATAACGGAAGAAATTATTCCCGTTAGCATGTTTGCGCCGAATTTATTTGAAACGACTTTACTGCCGTTTTTTGCATATATTGACGAAATAAATCCCGATGTGGTTGTTTTGCCGTTAGTTCCAGTAACGCAAATGATATGAGGATTTGTTTTGCTGATAACGGCGGACAATATATCGGGGGATATTTTAAGGGCAATTCTGCCGGGAAGGTTTGTTCCCGAACCGATATTTAAAAATTTAACAGCTTTCAAAACGGTTTTAGCGGCAAGAACAGCCGCAAATGTTCGTATAAACTTTTTCATTAATAAAAATAACTCATTAAGGTTTTATTAAATTCCGATGAATTGAGAACAAAAACATGTTATTATAAAAAAACTATTAAATTTTGTGTTTATTATGGATCAAAACTTACTGATAATTATATTTGTTGTAGAACTGCTTGTATTTTATTTAATTATATACGGCATAACGAGGCTGAATCGAAAAATTTGCGAAAAACAGGCATATATTGACGAAATTTTTATTGAACTGCCGGAATTTTTTCACGAATTAAAATCAATTATCAAAGGATTTAACAGTAGTATCAATAAAAAAGTAACAGTAAAGCCATTTTCTCAATCCGAGCTAAATTCTTTTATCGGCGGCATTGCAAATGATTTTTTAAAATACAAATTTCCTTTGTTTTTCTTCAATAAATCTTTTTTATACTTTAATCTTATTTTTAAATTTTGGTCGAACAAACAACGAATTCTTGCAACTTTGTCGCGGGGGTTAAGCAAAAGCGACGGCGGAGTTTTTAAATTTCAGTAATCATATATGATATACTTAGAATATCTTTGGTCATGAAAGTTTAAGGTTAGAATAAATGAATAATAAGGTTAATAAACAATATACAGAAAGTCGGAGGTAGCCCATGTCCAATTTTTCCGATAATGCCGTCAGTTATGGTGTCGGTCTCATAGGCGGAGTTATTGCAGGAGTGGTATTAGGTGTTCTTTTTGCGCCCAAGTCCGGAGCAGAAATGAGAAAAGATTTAATGGAAGTTACGGACAAACTTTGCAGTGAGAACGATACTCTTGCCAAATGCAAAGATTCCAGTCTTGATTTAATTAACAGAACAAAATACTCGGTAGAAAAGCAGTTTAACAAAATATACGAAGCGGTAAAAGCGGGTAAAATGGCTGCCGCTAAGAGAAGAGAAGAGTTAGAAACAGGTTATAATTATTAGGAGTGTTGTTTTGGAAAACCTATCTCAAAATTTTCAGCAATCTTTGAATTTACTTATTTATTCAACAATTATAATGCTGATAATTACAACGGTATTTTTCGTCAAGCTTCTTGCCGACCTTTCAAATCTTGCAAAAAGTCTGCAAAATTTGAGCATAATTCTAAAACACGAGCTCGGCCCAACTCTGAAAGAATTTAAAAGAGCGGTAATTAATATTAATTCGCTTGCTGCAGGCGCGGGAACTCAGCTCGATGATTTTAACAGAACGGTAGCGGGCGGTATAGGAGCTCTATCAGGTACTACCAGAAATGTTTTAGATAAGTCAAAAATTATTTTCGGCAGTCTCAAACAGGGCGTACTCACGGGATTACGAGTTTTATTCGAAGAGAAAAAATAAACATAAAGAAAGGAGACTTTTATGTCAGTAGGCAAATTTTTAGCCGGGTTTGTTATCGGTGGCGCTGTCGGCGGAGTAATAGGACTTCTTTTGGCTCCCCGCCCGGGCGAAGAAACCAGACAAATGCTAGCTGAAGGTTCTCAGGATTTGTATCAAAACACAGAATCTTCAATCAAAGAAATCCACTCAAAGGCACAAAATGCAATGGATGATATCCAGAAAAAAGGCGATGAGCTGATTAGAAAAGTTCAGGACCTTATTTCAAGAAAAGAAGATTAAATACACATAATCAAACTTAGAAGATGCGGGAAAATATTTTTACCCGCATCTTCTGTTAATAGGATGAAAATGTTTAATTATTGTTCTATTATATTAAATATTGAAGGACATAAAGAGGGCGGGGATGTTGATAACAAGTTTAAAAATAAAAAAAATGACTGCATTTCTTCTTGCACTCTTAATATTATATTTTCAAGGTTATTGTCTTTCCTGCAAAGCGGAAGAAAGCAGCTCAAATAGTCCGGTAACTCCAAAGGGAGCACCTTACAGCGCAAAAATTGAAATTAATAAAGAAAACGAAAATAAAAATATTTTTACCGGAGAAAACAAAGAAATAAAGCCGGGGACTCAAATAAACATGACTGTTTCCAACGTTCTCAGCTCCGGTGTAAATGAGCAGGGCGACGAGTTTTTCGCAGAAGTAGCCAACGATGTTAATACAGACGGCGGAATACTAATTCCTGCAGGAACAATAGCTCATGGAAAAGTTACCAAACTTTCTCCCTCAAAACGAATGGGAAGAGATGCATATATAAAACTGGATTTTGATTATCTTATAACTCCGGATGGGAGAGAAATTCCGATTGAAGCCAGTATGACAACTCAAAGAAATCCGGCAGTGTCGGTTGCTAAAGTTGCGATGCAGGATACCGCATATACTTTGGCGGGAGGAGTTATTGGAGGTTTGCTTGCACTCAAATATTTGGGTGTGGCGGCTGCGGTTGCAAGTCACGGCTACACCGTTGTCGGAGGTGCGGGAGTTGGAGCCGTTGTCGGTGCGGCAGGAGCAATATCCCGAAAAGGCGGTGAAGTTTTAATAGCCCCGGGTGATGAAATCAAAGTTACAATTGCATCAGAAATGCAGCTACCTGTAATGTCAGAGGATGCTTTAAAAGACGAAGAAAAAATTCTTGATGGGCTGGAAGTTAAAATTACGGGCTACAAATTGGAAAAAGACCCTTTTGGAGAGTTGAACACCATTACATTATCACTCGATATTGATAACAGGACCCCGAGAACATTCAGTTCTTTTGATATGGCGCTTGTTAACGATTACAAAGCCGTTTATTATCCGTCATTATTCGGTAATACAGAGATGTGGTTTCAAAAAATCGAACCTAACTCAAGAATACTCGGCAAACTTTCATTTGCGGTGGACAATCCGAAGCGCAAGCACTGGCTGATATTTTATGATACTTCATCAAGAAAGCCTCTTGCCAAAATATCCGTAAATAATGCCCAGAGAAAACTCAAAAAAGATGCTGAAAAGAAGCAGTAAAAGAATATTTTTTTAAAAATTTGATATGACTTGAATTTTGTTTATATCTGAGAGTACAGTCAAATGCTCTTTCTGTATCACTTCGCCGGGAGCAAGAATAATCACACCCGGCGGACATGGAGCAATTATATCTTTACAGATTTTACCGACGGCTTCCTCAATATTTACGTAACAGCCTTTTGAAAAAAATGCTTCTTTCGGAGTTAATTTTATTTCGGGTTCAATGCCTGTTGCAGATATGTGTGAGTAGGGAGTATCGGTAATTCCGGATTTAATGATTTTTAGCAAGGCTTTTTGAAGTTTTTTCAGCATTTTTTTATTTGTGCCGATGCCTGTTAAAGCCAAAACACCTTTTTTATTTTCAAGCTCGCATTCGATTTTATGCTTATTTTCAAGAATTTCAGCTGTTTTGTATCCGGAAAGATCTTTTATAGAAAAGAAAATTTTTGTAGGGTCAATTTTATAATCGGGATCTTCGTTTAAAAATTCAATTTTTCCGGTTTTACTCAGTTTTTCTTTAAATCTGTCAATTTCAAGCAAAATTTTATTCAGGCGTTTTCGTCCTTTTTCTGAATTCAAAAAATGAACTGATGCTTCTGAACTTGCCAGCATGGTATAGGATGGAGAAGTGGTGTTTATTAGATTCGAATTTGCCCTGACTTTATCGGGATTTATCATAGAGTCTTTTGCAATATGGAGCAAAGCACATTGGTTTAACGATCCTGCGGTTTTATGAAGCGACTGAACAGATGCATCAGCTCCCGACAAAACGGCAGGATATGGAAGTTTTTCTGAGAAGTTCCATAATGCGCCGTGGGCTTCATCTACAATTAAAAATATATTTTTTTCTTTGCAAAGTTGTGCCAGGGGAGTTAAATCCGAAACAATGCCCTCATACGTAGGATTTGTAATGATAACGGCTTTTATGTCAGTATTGGACAGAATTAGATCTTCGATTTCGTCAAAATTATAATTTTCAGGAACGCCGAATTCATTGTTGAAATGCGGATTTACCCAGAGAGGTTTTGCTCCGGTTAATATAAGCCCGTTAATTACTGATTTATGGGCATTGCGGGAAATTATCACTTTGTCTTTTTCTTTTAATACGCTAAGCATTAAAGCTATGATTCCCGAAGTAGAGCCGTTAATTAAAAAGAAAGAATGCTTAGTTCCGTAAATATCAGACAAGGATTTTTCAGATTCCAAGATTATGCCCGAAGGGTTTTGCAGATTATCAAGACCGAGGTTCTCCGAAAAATCAGCTTTGAATATGTGCTTGCCGATAAGTTTTTTAATCGGTTTGGATATAAATTTCCCATGGCAGTGCCCGGGAGTTGTAAAATACAAAAATCCAGCTTTCTTTATTCTTTTTAATGCATTAATAATTATCATTTCAAATACTAATTTTATCTCAAAAAATAATAACGGTTAAACAAATATAACGATATCTTAATAGCCGGAATGCTTGATATTGCCGACAATTTAGAATAGCACAATATTTTTTAAAAATTTTAGATGAAAAAAATATCTACTTATTATATACTTAATATATAGTACTACCCCAAACGTAGTATTCTGGTAGTTGTATAGTAAACAATAAGATATAATAAGTAAATCATGGGTGGAATATAAAGAATAAAAATTTAGTGAAATTATAAAATAGGAAGGTCGTATGAAAAATCGCGGAAAAGTTTTTAAGGGTTTTGCCTTAGTTGAAGTTATTGTCCTTCTTCTTGCAACCAGTGTCGCAATCAGTTCCAGCATGGTGGGCATGTCTGTAAGAAAGTCTTCAGAGGTCAAAGTTGATCAGAACGTCCAGAATTGTATTCTTGTAGAAAACGGTAATCCGGCATCAGCAGCATGCCAGGCAATGGTTAACGGGTGTAAATACAATCAGGAAAGCAGCTGCAATACTCTGGCTACTTATGCTAATTCAGCCAATGCAACTCAAGCTCAGTTTGCATTAACTGCTTTAAAAGACGCATGCTATAACGGTTCAAAGAGGGCCTGCGATTATATAGTCAAAAGCTGTGCCGAGAATTCGTCAAAATGTGATATTGCCTCTACTGAGGGCGATTTAAAATACTTCCTTGATCTGAATACAACTGTCAGTTCTGCAGGCAGATTCTATATTGAAAAAGAGTTGCAGAACTACTATAAAAACGGAATTAAGAATATTGTAAACGAAATTGATACTATTTGTCCTACTCCTTGTAATGATGCCGGTGATAATTATTGGAAAACAGCTTGCGGCGTTCTCAGGGCAGTTAAAGGGGCAGGTTTTTGTCAGGATATAAACGAAGATGTTCCTAATCCGTCCCCTCCTCCACCTCCGCCTGCAGCTCCGACATCACTGACGGCAAGTTTAGCATCTTCGACAACGGTGCAGTTGACGTGGAATGATGTTGCAACCAACGAAGACGGATATTATGTATATCAGTCTATTGGAAGCGTGAACAACTGGCAACAGATCAAGACACTTGCCGCAAATTCGACTTCGACAGTGGTTGATTTGGGCTCCACGCCGGCCGGCGGAACGTATTACTATTTAGTAAGAGCATATAATTCAACAGAGGGACCGGGAGCACCTTCAAACACGGCCAATGTTTTTATGATAGGATACCCGAATCCTCCAACGCTACAAAACGGCAGTTTTGACGGAACGCAAACCGTAACTTTAACTTGGGTTGATAATGCAAACAATGAAGACGGTTTTAAAGTCTGGCAAAAGGTTCCCAGCGGCTCATTTGTCCTGAATAAAACTATCGCAACTCCAAACGTAACAACTACAACAATAGATTTGGGTTCCAATCCGGTTAACGGCACATATTCATATTATCTTCAAGCATATAACAGTGTTTTGACATCGGCAAATTCCAATACGTTTGATGTTGCGGTCGCAACTAAACCGTGGGTGCCTGTCATGTCATCAATCAGCCAGGCATATACAGGCGGGAATTATATTATCCATCTTTGTTGGACTGATACCTCACATAACGAAACAGGTTTCCATGTCCTTCAAAAAATAGGCGCAGGTTCAGAAACAACTGTTGCAACAGTTGCTGCAAATACAACCTGTGCAGATATCAATCTTGGCGCAACGCCAACCTTCGCTACTTATTATTACAACGTAGATGCATATAACGCTCAGGGAACAACGCTTGCAACGGGAGGACCTTTATCCACGGTAGCTCCTATGGTACCAACTGCACCTTCGGGAGTAAGCACTGCTGTCGCGACTCCAACAAGCGTTTCGCTGACATGGACGGATAATGCTTCTAACGAAACGGGCTTTAAGGTATATCAAAAAATCGATTCCGGCGCGTGGACGTTGGTTCAAACAATAGCAACCCCCAATACAACCTCAACAACAGTCAGTTTAGGTTCAACTCCTCCACCGGGAACGTATTATTACAAAGTCAGAACTTATAACACCATAAGCGGGGAGTCCACGGACTCTAACAGCTCAAGTGTTGCAGTGGAAGGTTATCCTAATCCGCCGTCTGGAGTGACCTCTTCATTTGACGGTTCTCAAACGGTAACTGTCAGTTGGACAGATAACGCAAGCAATGAAACGGGCTTTAAAGTCTGGCAAAAATCTCCGAGTGGAACATTTATACTCAATAAAACAATCGCGACGCCGAATACAACCTCAACTACTATTGATATAGGTTCTAATCCCGAAAACGGAACGTATCAGTATTATGTTGAATCTTACAATACAAGCATGACATCAGACCCTTCGGTTACGGCTACAGTTTCAGTAGCTACAGCGCCGCTTGCTCCGAGCGGATTTGGAATATCATCCGGTATGAGCGGAACAGATCATATTGTAACTTTAACGTGGGGTGATGCTTCACACAACGAGCAAGGTTTCAAAATCTATCAGCAGATTAAATCCGGCGTATATGTATTAATTGATACCCTTGCGCCAAACACAACAACTAAAGTTATAAATTATGGTGTCAATCCGACACCGTATGGTACATACGCATTCAAAGTATCTGCATATAACACTGTAGCAGAAGTTTATTATCCGGGTGGGGTCAGCACAGGCTTCCCTGCCGTTCCGCATACTCCAACAACTTTAACATCCTCATATGATGGGGTACAGACAATCACTCTGAGCTGGACGGACAATTCTCACAACGAAGACGGATTTAAAGTCTGGCAAAAAACTCCAAGCGGAAGCTTTGTTCTGAATAAAACAATAGCAACCCCGAATACAACATCAACAACAATAAATGTTGGAGCTTCACCCGAAAACGGAACGTGGCAGTACTATGTCCAGGCATACAATTCGTTGGACACATCTTCCAATTCCAATACGGCGAGTGTATCGGTTATTACTGCACTTCCGCCGACAGCGCCGTCAGGGTTGACGGGCAGTTTTACTGAAGCAACACATATTATAAACCTGAACTGGACGGACAATGCGCATAATGAAACGGGTTTCAAAATATGGCAAAAGGTACCGAGCGGAAGTTTTGTCCTAAATAAAACAATAGCAACTCCAAATACAACAACAACAACGATAGATATCGGGGCTAACCCTGCCAGCGGAGTATACCAATACTATGTTCAGGCATATAACGCAATAGGTACTTCAGCCGATTCGAACACTAAAGATATTACTGCGGGGTATCCGCCGGCAACTCCGACCGGGCTTTCAGGCAGTTTTGACGGTGTGGATACGGTGAGTCTTAATTGGACTGATAATTCCAATAACGAAGACGGATATAAAGTAATTCAAAACAATGGGTACGGGTGGGTTGATCTCCAAACAATTGCTGTTCCAAATACACAATCAACAACTGTTAATCTGGGTCCAAATCCTGTAAGCGGAACATATCAATACTATGTTGTTGGTTACAACGCATACAGCTACTCAGTTCAGAATTCCAATACAATAAGCCTTGCAATTGCATCGAAACCGAGAGCACCGTCAGGAACAACAGCAAGCTTTGACGGAGTGCAAACAGTATCAGTGAACTGGACAGACAATTCAGGTAACGAAACCGGTTTTAAAGTATGGCAAAAAATTACAACAGGAAGCTTTATCCTGAATCAAACAATAGCAACACCTAATACTACATCAACAACAATTAATTTGGGCGCTAGCCCGACAATCGGTACATACCAGTATTATGTCCAGGCATATAATGCAAATGGAACATCAGCCAATTCTAACACGGTGAGTATTTCTGTTATCAAAATACCAATCGCGCCGGCAAGTTTGACGGCAAGTTATAACAGCGCAACAACAACAGTTACCTTAAACTGGACATGCGCAGCAACTAACGAAACAGGATTTAAGGTTTATCAAATGGCGCCGGCTGATGCAGACTTCGTACTTAATAAAACTATTGCGACAGCAAATACGATAACAACAACAGTCAGTCTTGGAGCAAGTCCGGCAAGCGGAACATATCAGTATTATGTCCGATCATACAATGCAGGTTGGGATTCGGCGAATTCCAACACGGCAAGTATATCGGTTGTCGGAGCTCCGTCAGATGTAACAGCAAGTTTTGACGGAGTGCAAACAGTAACAGTAAACTGGGCAGACAATTCTAATAACGAAACAGGATTCAAAGTATGGCAAAAGATTACAACAGGCAGCTTTATCCTCAATAAAACGATAGCAACGCCTAATACTACATCAACAACGATAGATATAGGCGCAAGCCCAACACTTGGCACATGGCAATATTATGTACAAGCATATAATGCATCATATACATCAGCAAATTCCAATACGGCAAGTGTAACTATTATCAAAATACCAATCGCGCCGGCAAGTTTGACGGCAAGTTATAACAGCGCAACAACAACAGTTACCTTAAACTGGACATGCGCAGCAACTAACGAAACAGGATTTAAGGTTTATCAAATGGCGCCGGCTGATGCAGACTTCGTACTTAATAAAACTATTGCGACAGCAAATACGATAACAACAACAGTCAGTCTTGGAGCAAGTCCGGCAAGCGGAACATATCAGTATTATGTCCGATCATACAATGCAGGTTGGGATTCGGCGAATTCCAACACGGCAAGTATATCGGTTGTGGGAGCTCCGTCAGATGTAACAGCAAGTTTTGACGGAACTCAAACAGTAACAGTTAACTGGACGGATAATGCTGCAAATGAAGACGGATTCAAAGTATGGCAAAAAACGCCAAGCGGCAGCTTTATCCTCAATCAAACTATAGCAACACCTGATACGACATCAACAACTATAGATTTAGGAGCAAACCCGGCAAACGGAACATATCAATATTACGTTCAGGCGTATAATGTCGGAGGGACCTCAGTTAATTCCAATACTGCAAGTTTAGCTGTTGTATCTCCGCCCGCGGCTCCTTCAAGTGTAGCAGGTGTTCAAAACGGCGCGCAAACAATCAATTTAACATGGACAGACAATGCTAACAACGAAACAGGGTTCAAGGTTTATCAAAAGGGACCGGCTGATTCTGATTTCGTGCTCAATAAAACCATAGCAACAGCTAATACAACTTCAACATCAATAGATTTGGGCGCCAGCCCCACATTGGGTACTTATGAATATTATGTTCAGGCATATAATGCGACATACACCTCAGTAAATTCCAATACGGCAAGTGTTGTTGTGGTTGCCGCACCTCCCGATCCTGTCAATTTGTGGATTGAGGATGTTGGTGGCACTCTTAGATATCATTGGATTGATCCTTCCGGTGATCCGAGCTTGTATATATACAGAGTTAGAAGTAATCTAGTTGATACAGTGTCAGGCTCCAGTAGTAACGTAATAGACGGACCAGGAAATGAAAGAACCTACGATGATGACAGTCCACTTACGGCGCCTTATATGGGAGATTATACCATTACTGTACAACAGTATGATTTTGCACATAATCTCAAATCCCCTGGAGTTACCATAATTGTATATGTTGAACCTATTTCCTATTTTGTACCTGCAGCACCTAGAGGTCTTTCAGGAGTTTTCGACGGAACACAGACCGTTACATTGAATTGGACTGACAATACTACTACTGAAGACGGTTTCAAAATCTGGCAAAAAACTCCAAGCGGAAGCTTTGTTCTCAATAAAGTTATTGCAACGAGAAATGTTACTTCAGCGGCAATTAATTTAGGTGCAAATCCTGAACTCGGGACATATCAATATTATGTCCAGTCGTACAACGCCGGTTCTACATCGGCTAATTCCAATACGGCAAGTGTTGCCGTAATGTATCCACCTACAGCTCCTTCAGGCACAGCGGCAAGTTTTGACGGCACGCAAACAGTAACTGTCAACTGGACGGACAATTCTCACAATGAAGACGGTTATAAAGTATGGCAAAAAACTCCAAGCGGAAGCTTTGTTCTGAATAAAACAATAGCAACCCCGAATACAACATCAACAACAATAAATGTTGGAGCTTCACCCGAAAACGGAACGTGGCAGTACTATGTCCAGGCATACAATTCATTGGCTACATCTTCCAATTCCAATACGGCAAGTGTATCTGTTTATCCCGTTCCTGCTGCAGCCACCGGAGCAGCAGCAAATCCGGCATCCGCAACCACGGTTACAGTCAGTTGGACTGATAATTCTTACAACGAAACAGGTTTCTATGTATATCAATCAATCAATACGACAACGAACTGGGTACTTGTTGCAACAGTCGGCGCAAACGTAACCTCAACGGTGGTTGATTTAGGTTCAACTCCTGCGGGCGGAACATATTATTATAAAGTCAGGGCTTATAACTCTGTCAGCGGAGAGTCTGCCGATTCTAACATACCGAGCGCCTCGATAGCAGGATACCCGCAGCCTCCGTCAGGTGTCAGCGGAAGTTTCAACGGTGCACAAACTATAACCCTGAATTGGACAGACAATGCCAATAACGAAGCAGGTTTCAAAGTATGGGAAAAAGATCCCGGCGGCAGTTTTGTACTTAATAAAACAATAGCAACTCCGAATACAACTTCAACAACTGTTGATATCGGAGCTAATCCGGTAAACGGAACATATCAGTATTATGTTCAGGCATACAATGCAAGCATGACATCCGCCAATTCAAATACTGCCAGTGTTGCGGTTGCAACCGTACCATTGGCTCCAACAGGACTGTCAGCTCCTGCATCGGTCAATGTCAGTGCAACAACTCCTGTTCCGTTAACTTGGACGGATGCTTCACACAACGAAACTGGGTTCAAAATATACAGAAAAATTACAACCGGCAGTTATGCTTTATTAACAACAACTGCTGCCGGAGCTACAAGTTATACAAATAACTTGGGAGCTTCTCCGACAACAGGTTCCTATTATTACAAGTTAACCGCTTCAAATGCTACCGGAGAATCAGGTTACAGCAATGAAGTCACCGTGAACATTATATTGCCGCCGCCTGCTGCACCATCCGGATTGGGAGCTACAAAGTCAATATCGACTAATTTTTATGCCAATTTAACTTGGACGGATAATGCTACAAATGAATCCGGTTTCAAAATATTCCAAAACAGCGTTCAAGTCGCTACAGTTGGCGCAAATGTAACCAGCACATCATATAGCCTAGGTGTTTATCCTACGGCAGCTACATATACATATACGGTAAAAGCCTACAATGCGTCAGGGGATTCCGCCGCATCCAACAGCGCATCTATAACCATAACCGCAGCAGAGGCATGTGTTAACGGATGCGATAACGGTGTTACCGCCGCATGCACGGCGTGTACCAGCAGTAATTATAATAAAAGCTGTTTACAGATTTATAACCAGATGCCCGGATCAACGGGATGGCACGTTATAAATGCAAAAGGCACTACAACCTCTGTTTACTGTGACAATACCGTTGGCGACGGCGGTTGGACATTGTTGGCATATTCAGGCTCAACAACCGCATCTATGAATTATTGGGGCAGTACCGCAGGTCTGACAGGCTTTACCACAGATGCTACTAAGGGCGTATCATGGGGCGCTCAGGACGGTGTTTGGAAAATATGGCAAATTGACACCAGTCCTAATATGACTTACAGTGCTGTTAGATTGCAGGTATCAGGTGAATATGCCAACGCAGGCGCAGGATATGTTGAAATGAAAAACGGAACTGATACCGGAACATTGAAATTCTACTTCCTTGATTTCAGCGGTGATAATGCTAAAGGTCAGTCAATGCAAAAAGACGGCGCTTGGGTGTACGGCAACGAGACAATGGGCGTTCAGCGTGTTGAAGTCAATTATGCCGTCAGATGGGACAGCGGATGGGGTCCGACTCAACTTATGATGAAGATGCAGGGCGCCCCTAACGGATGCTGTTCACCGGCGATTACCTATTTCAACAGAAGATGGGTTAACTGGTTCTACATCAGATAACCAATTCGTTAAATACAAAGAAGCCCCTGCTTTTAGGGGCTTCTTTGTGTCAATAAATCTCGCTTATTGGGTCTCTGTTAATACACTGAATGGCTGTGGATGCGTTATCGGCAAGCGTTTTTCCAGAAATCGACAGTTGAGTTATTTGCCTGAGCAAATCCACGGTGCGTTTGAAGCTTCGTACAATATCGCCTTCGTCGTAGTTTACGCCCTTCATCATGAAATCCCATTCACCGCCCTGTGTCCAGTATTCAATTAGTGGGGAGAACTGTGGATTGAGTAAAAACGGCATATCAACATTATATTTTTTCTGAATTTTAAACATTTTTCTCATAATATGTTCGCAGTCAGCGACTGTTTTGCGCAAATTCGGACTTGCCGAAAACTTAGTATAGAACTGCGCTCTGGATTCATCTGTTGAAAGCGCGCAAATAACACCTGCCAACTCGGAAAAAGACAGATTATCCAACAGCCCGCTCAAAATTATCTCAGCAAAGAACAGTTCATTTTCAGCCCTTATGCTTGCCATAGAAAAGCCTATTTTTGTCGGGTATCCGTCTTCAAGGTATTTCATATCGGTTAAAACATTCATTAAATTAACAAAATTGCGCCAATAGACGTCTTTCTCATATTCAATAACCCTGTTAATTCTGTTAAACCTTGAATTTAATCTTTCAAGTATTTCAATACCTTTGATGTGCTTGTTATAAAGTTTGCAGGTACAGCATTTGTATTTTTCGGATTTTTTCAAAAAATCCTTTGTTATTGCTTCATATTCTCTGACTTCGTCAGCGTGTTTTCTGCCTGATTGTTTTGCCTGTTTTCTTAAGGTATTTGTGATTTTTCTATGCTGTACATACTGATTTTTCAGCTTGTTGTATTCCGATAAATCTTCATTAGTGAGCTTCCACGGACATTTAAAGGATTTATATTCTTCGATTTTATTTTTAATTTCGTTCATTTCGGCATAAAGAGGCTTTAACCTGTCTGTGGAAGTATAATATCCGAAACTTTTTAATATCAGCTCGCGTGATTCTTCAACTGTGAATCTCTGTAAAAGATTAAGCACCATTGAGTAGCTCGGGCTAAACCTGCTTTCGAGAGGGTCTGCACTTGATGTAGCTATTTGTGCCGCATCTTCAGGTGTCTGATAAGAGTTTCCCATAACAACTACATATCCGATATCATCCATACCTCGCCTGCCGGCTCTTCCTGACATTTGCAGGAATTCGCTCGGCGTTAGTATCCTGTGACCGTCATCGGTTCTTTTGCTTATTGAGCTGATAACTGTCGTTCTTGCGGGCATGTTTATACCGGCGGCAAGTGTTTCGGTAGCAAAGACGACTTTAATCAATCCCTGTTTAAAGAGTTTTTCTACAAGGACTTTCCAGGCCGGCAGCAGTCCTGCATGGTGGCTTGCAACTCCGGCGTAAAGGTATTCTAAATATTTGTGTTTGCTCAAATAGGGGTTATCTATAATATATTCGTCAATTATCTGAAGAAGCCTCTTTTCTTCAAACTTGTTTAGAATCTTCAGGTTTGAGCAGTCTTTCATGTACTCATCACAGCGTTTTCTGCTGAAGGCGAAATATATTGCCGGAAGCATATCCTGATTGTGAAGTATTTTTACCAATTTTGCCGGCGAAAATTCTCTTGATTTTTTTATGTATCGCGGCTGTTTCTTTTCGGGCTTGATTTTCGAGTTTAATTTACCGCCCGGAGATAACAGCGGCAGTATTTCATCGGGAGCGGACTGCGAATAATAAAAATGCCTTAAGGGAACGGGGCGAAAGTCCGTGTATATCAACTCGGTCGCTCCGTGAACCGAATTTATCCAGCCGGTCAAATCATGAGAATTGGCTATTGTAGCGGACAGAGCGATTATTTGAATACTGCACGGACTGTAAATAATACTTTCTTCCCAGACTGTCCCTCTTTGTTCATCGTTCATGTAATGAACTTCGTCGAGGATTACGGTCTTGACGTTTTTAAGGTTGTCTTCAATTTTGCCCAGATTTGTCCCGTAGAGCATATTTCTGTAAACTTCGGTTGTCATTACGACAATTTGAGCATCTCTGTTTATGGAAATATCTCCCGTCAGCAGTCCGACCTTTTCGGAACCGTAAGTTTCCGAAAAATCGCAGTATTTTTGATTGCTCAGAGCCTTAAGGGGGGTAGTATAAAAAACTCTTTTATTTTCTTTTAAAGCTTTAATAACGGCAAACTCGGCTATTACGGTTTTACCCGCTCCGGTCGGAGCGCAGACTACAATGCTTTTGTTCTGTTCAATTTTTTCGAGAGCATCAACCTGAAAGCCGTCCAGCTTAAACCCGAAATGCTCCTGTGCCTTATTTATAAATGTTTCGTCCATAAATAGATTATAGGCGGTTTGAGATTTAAGGTCAAAAAGCAATTTATCTTATACGTTTCAAAACAAACTCAACCGCATGGTGATTTTCAGCGGCTGCTTTCTTTCCGAAATGCCCTGCATTGGTTGCTATTTCAACAAATCTGGCGATAAGATTTCCATTTTCGCAAACAGGCGCGTGAGTGCTGCCGAGATAAATCAAATCTTTTCCTTTAGGCACATCCGAGAAGGATTTTTTGAAAGGCATTTCGAATTTTTCTTCATTTTGTTTGATTTTGGCTGTGATTTCAAAGACAGCATTCTCTTCCAATAGTTTTTCAGCCTGTTCGGCGGTAAGGATAAGGTTAGTTTTTAAATTCCCGCATGTTTGGTCAAGAATAGCAGTAAATTTTACTGTTTCGTTGATTTTTGCTTCTGCAAGAGATACAATTCCTTCCGCAAAAGCTGATTTTGCCGCTTGAATTGTTCTGGCTTTATCTGCAAATGCTTCGGGATTAATGCCTCCGAGAACAGCTCCTGCTACCACGGCAAAAACATCACGCCCATGAAAAGTTTCCGGCAGTTTATAAAAGAAATTGCCTGTTCTGATTCTTTCAAACTTCTCAACAGAATTTAGGTCAATTGCCGAAAGTTTAAAATCGTCTTTCACCTGTTCAAGATATTTTACGATTAAACCAAGCGAACCGTTGTTCGGACCGATATAGATTCCGTGGTTTTTGCTGATTAAAATTGCTCTGTCGTGGTCTTGTGAAAGCTTTTTAGCTGTTCCGTTGCCGACACCGGGATCAACAACATGTATAAATACGTTTTTATTCTGTTTTGATCCCAGTCTGAGAAGGGATAAAGCGGAATAGTCTTTGTTCCCGCAGGGAATATCGCTAAAAGTGTCGATATTAAGAATTCCCTGAACTCCGTTAGATAGTCTTATAAACTCTTTATCCCATTCAAAGCCGGCAATTTTTTGTCCGCTTTTTCTCTCACCTATTACGAAGCGAAGAACATCATTCAGTCTGCTTTTAGCTTCGTTAGTCGATGTCCCGTCATTAAAATCGGTATAGAAAAACACTTCGTTAAACGGACCGTCATAAAGCGGATTTGCCTTGAACGACAACAGATTTTCAATTTTGCTTTCTTTAACAGGGGTATTCGGATGTTTACAGGCGGTATACCTGTAAGCCAAAATATTTGCATTTATTTTATTTATCATAATGAACTCTTCCTTTTTCAAAAACTCTTACAAACAAAAACTGCCCGACTTACAAGTCAGGCAGTCAAAAATACTGATAATAATTAAATCTTCACATTCGACAGAAAACCACCCGACAAGTTAATTGTGCGGGCATGGGCATCATCATAGCTGTGAAGTTGATATTAAACATAAATTTGCTTGTTTGTCCTTAAAATATTTATTGAGAATAATTTAAACAAAAAAATTGATTTGGTCAAGTGAGCTAATAAAATTTGTATCATACTAAAATGCAGTCAATCAAGTATAAAAATAAAAAGTACTTTATAAAATTTACTGGCGAGCGAGGCGACAAGGTCGCCGTAGCGAGCCAAAAAAACTAAACTCCCCCTCCTTGGGGAGGGGGCAGGGGGTGGGGTAAAAATACTTCTTTGATTGCAAATAAGTGTCACTAATGAAATTGTCTGCATATAGATTTCCATTTTTGAAAATTATTTAAACGCACATTGCTCTTTGGGTATAGAATATCTAAAGCATCCTGAACTTCATCAGCCAACGGCTTTTCACTTTTAAAGAATACTTGAGTATTTATGCACAGAAACGGGTTGTTTGTTTTCCTAAGTTCGGGCAATATGACAATGTTATCATTCATTCTTCACAATTCCTGTTTTGACCTTGTA
>CAZEDP010000008.1:0-18543 GCA_964511035.1 uncultured Gammaproteobacteria bacterium | reverse complement strand
CTCATAGGAAATGTCATCTCGGGTAAATACATAATTAAATTGGTTGATGAACAAAGTGAAAATAAATTCGTACAGGCGGTTTTCAATGGGTCCAATGCCCAATCCCGTTCCGATGATTTTGAGTTTCGGGTTGATTAATCTGGCAAGAGAGATAAATAAATACTCATAAACCAGATATTGAAGGCTGAATTCCCAGATAGTCGTAAAATATCCGCCACCGACATAGTGAATGACATCAAGGTCTTTGATAAATGCTATTGTTTTCTTGTGGAAAAGCGGCTTTTTGAAAATTCTGTATATTAAAGCGTTTATAAAAGCAAAAGCAAAATAGAAAACAGTTTTTAATGCCGTGAATTTGCCTGCTTTTTTGGTTTTTTTGTTCTTCTTAACCGATTTTTTAATCGGTTCTTCAAAATCCGTAAGATTGAGCTGTTTGTAATATTTCAGATAAGGCAGGCTGTCTTTTTGCTTTTCATAATAAAGCTTGACTTTGTCCGGCGTAAGTCCCAAATCTTTTTCCAACAGTTCAATATTGGCCAGCAAAAGCAGATCATCGCCAAAATTAAAAAAATCATAATATCCTTTTAAAAGAATGTTAATCTTGTCTTTCAAGAATTCTTCTCCTGTTATTAATGTTTGACGCTGTAAGGGTTAAAAGGAAAAGCGGAATTAATGTCGGGGAAGTAACCGTAATCTTCCGCAAATTTGCATATCGGCGTAAGTCCTTTTGACTTTATGTAATCTGTATTTCCCTCCGAAGTTATAGTAATATCGGCAAAATCACAAATTTTTATCACGCCGCTTTTATATATATTTTCCTCAAACTTGGTTGGTTTTTCAATAACTAAAGAATCAGCGTCAAAAACCCCTATATATCGGGATGATTGTCCTGCCGGCAAAATTTTTACGCTTCGCCATTCGCTGATTTTAACGGCATGAGAAGTTTGGTTGGTTATTTTGCCGCCGAAATTGTTTTTTATATAATCCCTATAATTTGGAAGCCTTGAAAAAGCAGAGTTTTGACTGACAAATAATAGGTATAAAACTGCAATAAGCATCAGAATAAATATGAAAATCGATAAAAAAATGCGTACTTTTTTCATTTTTTTGATGCCTTTTATTTCCCTTTTAAATAGTTTACTGCAATTGAATGCATTAGTATCGAATCAATTATAATCCGCCCTACCCAAGCTAATGGCGCGCCGATTATTCCGAACTCTTTTATTAAAAAGAATAAATAAATAAGATACAAAGGAAGCTCAAATAAATGAACCTTTGCCGTTACATCAGCCCTGCCTAACGCCTGTATCACACCGTATGAAGTTAAATTTAAGCTGTAAAAAAATGCTCCCACAGCAAGGATTTGTGCAATTAAAAAGCTTTTTTCCGCAAAATCGGGATTGAGCCAGATTGACAGTCCCCATTTGCCGAATAACAGAACCAGTATTACAGGAAGAATCAAAGCTAATGCAGTGTAATTCATGCTCCTGAAGTATAGCTTAGTTGCCCTTGCCCTGTCTCTCGCGAATTCATGTCCGAGAGCGGGGAAAATCACGCTCATTATTGCTGTCGGGATTATCCACATTTTTGTTATCACGTCGTAAGGCGTTGTATAATATGCAACGACACTGGAAGTAATCATTCCTGCAATAAAAAACCTGTCCATATATATCATCATAGGGCTTACTATGTTGCTTATCGTCAGCCATCCGCCGAACCTGAGTAAAATTCGAAAATATTTTTTGTCAAATCCTATCTGAGAATAAAAATTGTCAATTGTTCCCGAAGCAAAGTAAAAATATCCGAAAAATGTCAGAATTCTTCCGATTACAAGTACAAGAACAATGTAATAAAGGTTGTTGGTGAAAGGGAAAACTAAAAGAGGACCTACATAATTGCAGAATATAACAGGAAGCCGCAGCAGGCTTATTACGGCGAATTTTTGGAAAGATTCCAGAATGCCTTTTAAGCTCATTATTGCAATCAGAAAAGGCAGCGAAAATGCAAGCAGGTGCATTGTGTCAAGAGCTTCAATCCGGTAAATATTCGGTACATTAAGCAGTTTTACAATATAAGGGCTGCAAAAGTGAATGATAAATCCTGCAAAAATTCCAAGTGACGAGATTATCACTAATCCCGTCCAAACTACAATCGGTAAGTCTTCCGTATCGCCCCTGCCGAGTTTTCGTGAGACCAATAGTGTCAGTGCCCTTCCCAGCCCTAAATCAAAAAGACTTGAATAGCCTATTACCGCCCATGCCAACGTCAAAATACTGAAACGCTCAACTCCCATACCCTTTATAATGAGTGGAATTGTGAAAACAGCAATAATAATGGGCATGCCCTGAATAAAAAAGTTCCACATTACATTTTTAACCAGCAGCCGTCCGCTTGTCAGACCTTTTGTAACCGTTTTATCCAATTGTATTTCTGCCTTTAAATAAAATTTATATTGATTTTGCAGTGTACATTTTACATAAAATAAATTTTATTTGCATTGACCGTGTTCAGAATTGACAAAAAAATGTATTTTATGAATAAGCAAATAAATATGGGATAACAGCCGGTTTTTAAAGGGTAAAAGAGCCCCGCTGTTAACTCACGGAGCCCTTTGTATATATAGATTATTACTGATTATTGTTTAATAAGGTTCCATACATCGGCATATTCTTTTTCTTCGCCGTTTACTTTGAATGTTGCTCCGGATTCTTTCATTAGTTTGTTGCCTTTGCCGTCAAAGTTATCGGTTGTTTCGATTTTGCCGTTTCCGAGATTAATTTCGGAGATGCCAAGCTTAGACAGTGATTGAGCTTCGCTGTTGTAGCCGCCGGTTTTCATTCCGAATTGATACTTGTCTTCAAGTGTTTTGATGTCTTTTTCATCAAGTTTCATATCGTCTGCACCGTTTATAAGACTTTCTTTTGATGCTAAGGCTTTTAGAGCTTCAAAGCCGTTGGAATAAGTTTTGCCGTCACCGAGGTCGGTATTATCGCCAAAGAGGTCTTTCCCGCTTTTTCCGCCGTTTATGCTGAGTACTCCGTCGTTGGCGTCGTTGACGGTTTCCTGTTTTCCGTCGCCGTTTATATCATAAGAGGTTGTTTTGTTTGATGTCTTTATGCCGTCACCGTTCAAGTCAAATGTTAAGGGTGATGCAAATGCGTTGTGTATAACTTCGACTTTTTTGCCGTCAGGCAGAGTTATGACTTGTCCTTTTGCTGTATCTACGCCGCCCCATACAGTTCCTGCTGTGCCATTATATGCTCCGTAGTGTCCGCCGTTAAGTTTTTCGATATCTGCCGTACTGTAAACGCCGACTAATGAACCGTCTTCACCAAAGACAACGTTTTTGCCCAGTTTGTCACCGTATGTATCTGCTGCCTGTTTTGCCTCGGGATCGAGTTTTTCAAATATGCCGTCAAAATTGTTTGCAGCAAATTGCTTTTGAAGGTTCGAAGAATAATCGACCTGTCTTTGTCCTGATAGCGGTGTACTTAACGGATACCAGCTGTTGCCGTACATGTAAACTTTTTCTATTTCCGGTTCCGGAGGTGGAGGTGGAGTGGGCGGTTCGGGTCTGTCCGGTTTTTCAGGTTGTTCGGGCGGTTCCGGTCTTTCAGGACGATGGGGCTTTTCCGGTCTTTCAGGACGATGAGGTTTTTCCGGATGTTCCGGTCTGAAGCAGCGTTCAGGTTTCTCCGGTCTTTCTGGTCTGAAGGGTTCATGTCTTTTGTGATGTTCAGGGCGATGTTCTTCTATCGGCGGGAATTTTCTTTTTTCGCAATGCCTTTCTCTTTCGGGAAATCTTACATGTCTTTCAGGGAAAGGTCTTCTTTCTTTATGTTCTCTTCTCGGAAATATTTCACAATTTTCGGGCTTGCCGCTGATAACTTCATTTTTTTGAACTATATTTGAATTTGATGATGTAGAGATTGCCGTATTTGTCTGAATAATATTTGTGCTTGAAAAATATGTCATACCAATTCCTCCTGTATAAACAAGTCATTTTAAACAGCTTTGTAATTTTTACTCTTTTTTGTTTTTCCTCACTAAATTAATAAAAACAAAAATTATATAAAAATTGCTTATTTGGTATATAATTAGTATATATTTGTTACATTTCTAAATATTTATATTAATTATAAGAATGAAAAGAAACGGCTTTGTACTTGTTTGAAAAGGTTTTTGATATATTTTGCAGGTTATTTATGCTGTTTTTATTAAGGCTTAAATTAAACCAGTACTGTAAAGACATTTCCTGCGGATAATTTGAATACATAAAATTGCCGTAAGTTTCATATTCCGAGAAATATGAAATATCACTGCCGTCCGCCAAATCAATGATTGCTTTATGCCATGGCAGTCCGTGTTTATTTTCAATAAGAGTTTTGAGCTCTTTTAGCCTGCCTGTATCAAATAAGGCATGGTGAGAAACAAAAGAAACTGGATTCTTTGCTTTTAGCCCTGTCAGTTTATCGTAAGTTTTAAAATATTCTTCATGATATTCGTCTGAAATATCAAAGAGGATTTTATCTTCGGCGAAAAAGACTTGCGGACGAATGAAAACTGTGTCTGCATCGGCAACAAGTACAAATTTTTCTTCGGAAATTACATCCGCGCTTAACTTCAGCAGCTGCTGAAAAAGCCATCCGGAACGGTCAATCCCTTTGTAAACATAGTTTATGTCTTTTTTGTTAAGGGGTAAAAAGGAAGTTTCATCAATATAAATGCAGGCTTTTTCTATGCAGAAATTTTTGATTTCATTGCTTTCGGGTGCGGCTATAAATATTTTGCCTATCGGGTGTTTTATGTTTTGTCTGATTGAATCGACTACAAACGGCAGTACGGGCAGGTCTTTTTCTATACAGGGTATTAATATGTCTATTTTAACGGGGCTTGCTGAAATTTCAGAGATGTTTGCAAGCGGATTTTGTTTCTTCAGCCTGTCTAACTTGTATTTCCTGTATAAAAGAAAAGGGATTTTGATAAGTTTTTTCAGCATATTTAAAATTTTCAGATTAAAATTTGTTCTGCATTGATTTCATTATACAGGTTTTCGAATAAATCAAGGCTTTCTCTGTGCTCAAAATCAAAATCATAATTAAGTTTATTAAGCAGGTAATCTTCTATATATTTTTCATCTATGTTCAGGTTTTGTTTTGCTGATGCGACAACTTCTTCGAAATAAATTCCCAAGCCGTTATCAAGAGATAATTTTAAATATGATTCAATGTCGTCAAAATCTTTGAAGTTGTTTTCCTGCCATTCTTTTAAAGCTGCCCAGACTGCAAAAACCATCGGCTTGTCGGTTAAATTATTCCAGAGTTCGCCCAGATCATACTTAAAATATCCCAAATCGTTATTGCAGTTTTCGATAAGCGCTGCATCTCCAATGTATAAGACTGCGTCGAACTCATTGTCCGGAACTTCTTTTAAAGAGGTCTTATATTTGTGTTCTTTGAACGTAATTCTCTCTATATCCAGACCTTCTCCTACAAGAAGAATTTTCAATAGCTCAATGGAGGTTGCTGAGTTGTAAGGAACTCCTATTTTTTTGCCTTCAAGAGTTTCAAATTTGTGTTTAGAAAATAATATTACGCTTCCGACTTCGTTTTTTGAAGAAATGGAAACGGTTTCTATTAAGGAATATTTATCTTTGTTTCTTATATATTCTATTGAGGAAATCGGTGAAACATGCAGCTGCTTCTCAGATATAAGGGTATTTAAAAGCGCAGGATAGCCGAATGTCAAAATAACTCTGCTGTGGGGATTTTTCGAAAAAGCACAGTTCAATGGCAGGCAGTTGGTAAAGTCTATTGTGCCCAGACTAATTTTAGATTCGTTATTAAACATTTATTTAATTATACAGCACTTTAGTGCCGGTTATAAAAGGAATAGATGACTTACCAATATTTCAAATTTTATATAAATTTTGAAAAAATGACATGCGACTCTAAAAGCAATTGTACAAAACACACTCTATATCTGAGTTCTAGCATCAAATAAATTGTTAATAATTCTTAACAAAAAGGCATTTTCACGCATTTTTGGAATCGGTTTTGTTTTTATATTCTTGGAATACTTCAAAATATGGCTGGAAGTTAGGAATATTATGAAAATCGATAGAGTTCTTAAAACAGAATATATTCCGAGAATTGTAAACCCCGTTAAGAAAGGCGTTCCAAAGCGTGTCAGCTTTCAGGGCGGTTTTACCAATGCGGTTAAAAAAAGAGGAACGAGCTGGATTACAAGCATATCATATCGATTTGCGGAATTAGCCGGCGAAAATTGGAATATTATTATAACCGCAATAGGAACAGGTCTTGTAGCCCCTTTAATGATTGCAAAGAACCCTTTTACAAAAGATGATAAGGATTCCAAATATTATATGGCTATAAGGCAGCCCATATCAGCTGTATTAGCTGTTGTGGCACAATTGGGAGTTTGTTTGCAGGTTGGCAAATACATTGACAAACTGGCTCAAAATGGAGAATTAAAGAATTTTGATTTAAAGGTGCTGGAAGGTTGTAAAAATAAATTGGAAAGAGCGAAAAGGCTGGATACGTTAAGCCCCGCCGCGAAAAAAACTGCTGATATAACTCTGGAGAGATTAAATGTTTTTAAGGACAGAACAGGATTTTTACTTGCCGTACTGACTATACCGGTAACATGTACAATTCTGAACTGGGCACATCCCAGATTTATTGAATTGTTCTTCCCTGAACTGGCTAAAGATAAAAAAGCGGAGAATGGGAAATAATTATGCTAAAACCTTTCATCAAAAAATTAGCGAATTGGGAATGGTTAAACGCTCACATAACAGATACCTTAAAAAATCCCTATGCCATAGCAAGAATTCTCGTTATAGCAAATGTAATAAAAGATGCAGTAGGTTCGGTTTTTTATGTTACTCAAAGCTACAATAACCAGAAAATGCCTGAAGACAAAAGAAAGCTTGTTGCCGCTTTGGATTTAGCCAATGGCATTGCTATGTGTGCTCTTCAGTTAGTACTCGGTTTTACGATTTCGGATAAAAAAGTACAGGATAATATCACAAGGAAGTTATTTGGTGCTTTTGAACATTCTGACCCTGCAAAATTTCTAACATGCAAAGCAGGTTTTGCCGCCATAACATCATTAGTTATTTCGACTATTATTGCCAAAAGGATTATAACTCCTCTTGTAACAACCCCTATGGCGTTCAAAATAAAAGAAAAATATATTGATAAGAAAGAAAATCAAACTCACTTTAACGTGGAACAGTTGTCCCAATTCAATCCCGAAGTTGTTTATAAACTGGGCAAGTCTAAACTTAATTTTACGGCTTATCCGAGCAGATATAAAAACCCCGTTTCAATAACAAATTCCGGCGACAAACTGAAAATATAAATACCATAGGCTAAAGAAGAAGATAATTAACAGGAAAGGCATATATGACTTTAGAAATATTAAACGAAATACCAGTAAGCAAGAGCTTTGCCGGTAAAAAATTCAGTTTTAAACGCGCTTTTTTTGATTTTTTCAAAGCGCCGGAAGATATTCAGCCTTTGAAAAACCCCGAAACAATTAAACGGCTCTATGCTCACTGGCGTTTAAGGATATTTTATGCCGTTTTTTTTGGCTACGTTGTATTTTATCTTTGCAGAAAAAATATTTCGGTTGCTCTTCCCTCTATGGGAACAGAATTGGGCTATTCAAATACTGATCTCGGCATACTCGGCAGTACACTGTATTTTACGTATGCTTTCGGCAAATTCATAAACGGAGTGCTTGCTGACAGAGCAAATGTAAGGACATTTATGCCGATTGCCCTTATAATTTCCGCCATTGCGAATATCTGCTTCATCATCAGCACCTTGTTTATAACTCCGGGGCAATTTACCTTTTTCGGACTGCCTTCAGCCAGTATTTTGCTCTGGGTAATGGCGTTTTTCTGGGGCATGAACGGTTGGTTTCAGTCTATGGGCTTTCCTCCTATTGCAAAAAGCTTGTCATTTTGGTATTCATCCAACGAAAGGGGCTTAAAGTGGTCTACGTGGTCAACTTCACACGAATTGGGAACTTTTCTCAGCGTTATTATATCAGGTTTTATAATTGCCAAATTCGGTTGGCAGGCGGCGTTTTATATCCCCGCGGTTTTTGCGCTGATTTTTTCGGTATTTTTATTTGAAAGATTAAGAGACAAGCCTACCACGCTCGGTTTGCCCGATATTGAAGAATACAGAGAGACTGAAAGGGTTCAGGAATGCAAATTAAACGATGTCGATAAAGACCATGAAAAAACATACGGAGAAATTTTCAAAAAATATATTCTTTGCAACAAAACAATTTGGGCTTTGGCATTTGCCTATGTCTTTGTTTACATAGTCAGATACGGAACTGTTGACTGGATAATCAAATATCTCGTGGAAATTAAAAAAGACAGCCTTGAGATTGCCGCTTTAAAGTTGAGTTTTCTGCCTTTGTTCGGAATAATCGGAACCTTGTCGGCAGGATATGTTTCGGACAAGTTATTTAAGGGTAAAAGAAATCCCGTAAGCGTACTTTATCTTGTGGGTGTAATCCTTGCCATAGCGGCACTTAAGTATAATTCTTCGTCATCAAACTTTATTGATAATTACTTTTTGTCCGTTACCCATACCCGGCTGACATCGGTAATCTCTATGAACGGCAGCGATGTGCTTGATTTTATTTACCTCGCTCTTATAGGAATATTTACCTGCGGACCTCAGCTTTTGGTCGGGGGCTTATGCGCAATAGAATCCAGTTCCAAACGCGTAGCATCCGCGGCGACAGGATTTACAGGCTCTTTCGGATATATCGGCGCTATTCTCTCCGGCGTGGGAACAGGTTATATGATAGATAAATACGGTTGGGACGGAGCGATATATTTTTGGATTGCATCTGCTGCCGTCTGCATATTAATCTGTCTGCCTATGTGGAACCAGAAAAGTACCTGTAATTAGATTTCCTGAAAGCTTTTCAGTTGTTCGGCTGTGTTTACAGACAACGACTTTATAAAATAAAAATTTCAGGATATTATAATTAAATAAATTCATTAATCATCTTATTTACAATGGAAACTAATCGGGCGAGTGGCGAAATGGTAGACGCGCTAGTCTTAGGAACTAGTAGGCAACCCCTGTGGGAGTTCGAGTCTCCCCTCGCCCATTTTAATTACGGAGAGTTAAAAATACTCGGAATTTTAGGCTAAAGCAATGCGAAATCCTGTCGAAACCCCCGATTTGTACAGACAGAGCAGTCTCTCTCAAATATTAAGCCCCATATCGGAAGAGCTAAACACATTTGAAGAAATGCTTTTAAACGGTCTCAAAAGCGGCAATAAGCTTTTGGACAGGATAACCGCATATATTATAAGCAGCGGAGGAAAGAGAATTCGCCCCGCTTTATGTCTGCTTTTTGCCAAAATGATTTCTGAGATTGAAACAGTTCCAAAAAAACAGTTCGATTTAGCGGTTGGGCTGGAACTTATGCATACTGCAACTTTAATTCACGATGACGTGATAGATAAGACAGAAAAACGCAGAAATGTTGTAACCATAAACAAAAAGTGGGACGAGAAAACGGCCATTCTTGCCGGTGACTATTTAATGTCCAAAGCTCTTGGAAATTTGTCCCGAACAAAGAACTTTGATGTTATTGACGTTTTTTCGCAAATGCTTTCTGAAATTTGCGAAGGTGAGGTATCACAGGCATCAGCGGCGTTTGAAATAATCACCTTAGCTGACTGCATCGAAAAATCAAAGCGTAAAACCGCGAATTTATTTGCCGCAGGGGTTAAATCCGCGGTTATTCTTGCAGAAAACTTTGATGAAAAAGAACTTAGTGAAGCCGAGGCGTTTGCAAAAAATTTCGGCATAGCTTTTCAGTTGAGAGATGATGTCCTTAATTTTATTGCAGGTGAAGAAGAAACAGGCAAGCCCTCAGGTATTGATTTATTAAACGGAACCGTTACCGCCCCCGTTATTTATGCCGTTGAAGAATATGAGCAAAGAGGGGATTATACTCTCAGAACGCTCATTTCAAGCAAGCTCAAAAACAGCGAAGATTTCTGGAAGGCAAGAAACCTTGTTTTTGAATCAAAAAGCATTGAAAAATCAAAACAGTTAATTGATTTTTATATAGAATCGGCAAAACAAAATCTCTCGATATTCTCTGACTGCAGCTGTAAGAGGTCACTTTTAAATCTTTGTTCTTATCTGACACTCAGCCAATTGTAAATTTTTTGTAAAGATTTATCCTTTTACATGACAACTTTTTTTGTTCAGGTGTTTTATTAATACAGGAATATTATTAAATAATGCTGGAGGAAGGATGTTAGTTAATCAGTTGCCAAATCTAAATTGCGGTCCTCTTAAAGGCAACAATAGAGAGTTGAATTTTAACGGTACGCATTCTATTCAAGATTTGCAGGATTTAAGACGCTATATAAATGAAGACGGAACCGTCAAAAATGAAGAGTTCCTCGATCATTTAAAGACAAAACTTGATGATGAAGCTCAGGACAAAAAGGGCAAAGGGGATTTAAGTACTTACGGCAAAAACCCTCTTGCAATTATGGTGACCTTTATGGCGGCTTCGCTGTTCATGAGGGGATCTTTCTGGGCGGATAAAGTTCTTATTAAAGCGATTGCAAAGAAAGTTATGACCGAAACTCCCGAATCCGTTAAAGGCTTGTCAGGAAAGATTGCCAAGAAATTAGCCCCTGCCTCTGACAAAGCTAACGGCATCAGAGGAAAAATATCTTCGTTCTGTAAATCTGTTTCTGAGGATATGGATAATTTCTTCGATAAGAAGTCGGATGAAATTATGAAAGATATAAAAGAAGTAACGAAAGTTAAGAAAAAAGAACTCAATAAAGTATCTCTTACAGATGCAGTAGAGCTCAAAAAGAAAATTAATAAAATGTTTAATGAATATTTTCCTGACTTGGAATATAAAACTTCGGAAGATTCATATATATTAGATGAAGCTTTTGGTACATGGATTGACAGGACAGTTAAAAACAAAGCAATCGTTAATAGACTCGATGATAAACAGCAAAAGAAATTAGAAGATGAAATAACAGAAGAAGCGCTCAATGAAATAAAAGAAATTATTCAAAAATTAAAAGAAGTTGATTCTAAAATTGTCACTGAGGGGAATGAAGGTGTATTCCCGTATAATCAAACCGGAAAATATCCTTCAATTAACGTAAAAAGATTAGATGAATTTAGAAAAAGTCTTGATACATATTTGGACAAAGTTAAAGTATTAAAAACTCGTTTTGATAATCCTGAAATGTCAGATGAGGTGCTTAACAACAAAATCGAATCTTGGAACAGCACAATGAAACTCGGCAATACGATTAACAAATATACCGGCAGGCTCTTTGATGCGCTTTCAGTAATTACCGGTTTATATGCCGTAAGAATTTATCAAAAAACCGACAGCATCAGAGATGCAGTAGAGTTTAAACCGCCAACCGATGATAACAAGCTGATTGAAGAATATAAGCTGGAAGAAATCGAAGCGCAGATTAAGAAAACAGAGCTTGATATGGATAGAATCAAAAACAGAAAAGAATTAAATTCTAAAATAGCGGAAAAAGCCCAGCAGCTTGAAGAGTTAAAAGCTGAAAAAGCAAAGCTTGTAAAGGCGTAGGACGGAGAAATAATAATGAAAATAAATAATTTATCACAAAACCTCATACAGCTGAAAAACAGCAATTATAAAGAAAATAAAACTTCTTTCAAAGCTGCGGAAGAAATTGCAGCTGACGGTGATATCCTTGACCTTTCGTTGTCGGAAGAAATTGTCAAAAAAGGCAGCGTGCTTAGTGATTTATGGGAAAACAAACTTGGTCCCGTTATTGACCGTTGGGGAAAATTCATAGTGGAAGTAGTCCCTGATTACACTATATTCCTAATGGTAGCCGGTTTGGTGACAGGTTTTTCAATGGATCAGCCCGCAAACAGCAGTAACAACTCCAGAAGAAGATAATAAAAGTTTTTCATAACTAAAGCCTGCTTTTTTCTAAGCAGGCTTTAATTTATTTTTATGTTTATATTATGATTGTTTTGTGAGCGGTTAACGGCAAAGCTGGAAGAAGTTTTTATAAATATTAAGCTGAGCCCGGAGTAATATTTGTCCAAAAATAACGGAGGAGATTCATAAGGATTATGAAGAAGAAAGTCATTGTTTTATTTTTTGCATTATGTTTTGCTTTTTCGGTTGATGCCGGTTTACAGGCAAAAGAACAGTCAGAAACCCCTCCAATTAACAATAAAAGCACAATAGATAAAGCATCGGGTAAAAATCCCCCCGAATTTACCAGTGAGATTGAAAAACTATTTACCGGAAGATTACCTCAGTTTGGATATGAGATTTTTGAAAAGGGGAGTTCGGCTCTTTTAAATCCTAAAGTACCCGAAGATTACAGATTAAATGTCGGGGATAACGTGAATGTTTATTTTTGGGGCGATACCATTGATGTTATGGCTATTACCGGCAATAATGTCATCAAACCCGAAAATCAGGCATCGGTTGACAAAGAAGGAAACTTATTTCTGCCGGGCGTGGGCTTAATTAAAGCTAAAGGTTCAACTGTTAAAAATGTTGAACAACAGATACAAGGCGCTCTTTCAAGTAAATTTGCCGGTTTTAAGGTTAAAGTTACAGTCAGTCAGCCGGGTTATTTCCCCGTAATGGTAATGGGAAACGTAAAACAACCGGGAGTAGTTTTTCTTAGCGATACGTCGAATTTCCTTGACGCATTAAATGCCGGCGGCGGTGTTACAAAGGGAGGTTCTTTAAGAAATATTGAAATAACAAACAAAATTTCCAAAGCCAAAATCAATGTTGATTTGTACGAGCTTATACTCAAAGGCAACTATAAAAACGTAAAAATTTCCGAAGGAGACATCATTCTCGTTAAACCTGTCGGAAAAGTCGCCGCATTGTCTAACGGCGTTAAAAAACCGGCAATTTATGAATTTAAATCCGGTGAAACACTCAAGGACATAATCAAATTTGCAGGAGGACTGCTTCCTTCCGTTGACAGCAAATCGGTTCAAGTAGAAAGCTATAACTATACAACCAATCAAAAGGACATACAGGATTTGTCTTTTGAGCAGTTTGGGAATTACATTCCCAAAGACGGGGATTATATAGATTTCAAATCTGTTTTCCCTACCTCCGAAAATTTTGTGACTATCAGCGGAAATATCAAACATCCCGGTAAGTTTGAGTATAAAGCAGGAATGAAACTGTCAAATATATTAAAATCCCAAAATGACCTCCTTATACAAACTTATACCTCACAGGCAATAATAATAAGGTTAACAGGATTAAATAAAGAATATAAAACAATTCCTGTTTCGTTATCAGACTTTTTTGCAAAAAAAATAAATCCTGAATTAAAGCCGCAGGATAGCATACAAATATTTGAAGCTACAAAAATGCCTAATGTTCTTGTTGCAGGGATGGTTTCTAATCCGGGTCCCGTTATATACAAAAATAATATGGATTTGATGGATGTGCTGAGTCTTGTCAAACTTCAGGACAGCCCTGACAATATTGTTGCCGAAATATCAAATCCGTCGGATGCGTCGATGTTCAAAGCAGTTTATCTGTATGATATTTTGACAAAAGCCAAAGAGGATATTGATATTTCCCTAATCGCAGGAGACAGAATACTCTTCAGACCTCTTACCGATACAGAAGTTTTGCAGACTGTCAAAATACTCGGCTATGTTCAAAAACCCGGAGTCCTGAAATTAAAGCCCGGTACCAAATTAAAAGAGGCAATCGGCTTGGCAGGCGGACTTACTGATGATGCATTCTTTAGAGGAATGAAATTTTACAGGCCTTCGATAGGGTTAAAACAAAAAAGAGACTTAATGGAACTGTCCATAAATGCAAGATTGGAAATGGCATCCAAAATATCTGAAATAAAGTCTAAAGAAGGTCTTGATTCTGAAAATGAAGATAATTTAAAAGAATATATTGATATGCAAAATCAGATAGCTTCTATCATGGAGCAAAAAGCCAAAGAAAATATGGGCAGAATAATATTTAACATAACATCAAATGTTATCGGCGGTTTGGCAGAAAAAGACAATATTGAATTAAAAGACGGAGATATTATAATTATTCCTCAAAGACCCCAGCACGTAAACGTATTGGGAGAGGTCTACAACCAATCCGCCATTACTTTTTCAAAAGGAAAAAGCATTAAATACTACCTTAATGAAGTTGGCGGCTTGACAAAAATGGCTGACAAGAGAGGCATTTATCTTATCAAAGCTAACAATTCAAGCATAAATGTTAAAAATACAAGGATGGTGAAACCTGAAGAGGGCGATTCAATAATCGTTATGAAAAGCATAAAAACGCCCGTAAACTGGGGTGATGTGCTTAAAAACATTATGCAGACTGCCTTTAACGCAAGCAGTACGATATTTATGATTACCAAGTTATAACAGAATTGAAGGTTTAAAATATGAGCAGCAGCAATTCTTTTGAAAATGATGAAATAACAATAGATTTCAGGAAAATTTCAAATATTGTCAAATACAGAAAAAAAGCAATAATTGTTTGTTTTTTGGCAATGATTTTTCTTGCGGTTGTATTGTCTTTTATACTTCCCAAAAAATATATCTCGGAAGGAAAAATTCTTATAGACAAGGCAAGTTCCACAAACATGGCAGACGTTAATCCTTTTATTATATCCGATTTGGGTTCGAGTGCGGGTGGAGTAGCAAGCCTGATGAGCGGTTCCGGAAGTTTGGGCGATGAGATAGAAATTTTAAAATCACCCCTTGTATTGGAGCCTGTCATTATAGAAAACAATTTGAAATACAAGTCAGGCAAAAAAGAGGGTATGTACATTTCCTCTGAAGATTTTCTTAAGGATGACATTTCTATCGAAAACTCAAAAGGTTCAAATATTATTACTATCAGTTATAAATCATCAAATCCTAATCTTTCTTATAATGTGGTTAATTCTATCATCGAGAATTACAAAAGAGTTTACGAAATTATCAACTCGAGAAAGGCTTTGCAGGATACTGCAATGTTGCAAAAAGCCTACATCGATGCTAAAGCCAAGCTCAATGAAAAGGTCGCAAGACTAAAACAATATAATATCAATAACGATGCCAGCTCAAATCAATCGCTTCCGGGCGTTTTCGGTCTTCTGGCAAACTATGACAGAAGAATAAAAAATCAGATAGAAACCTCAACACAGGCAAACATAGAAAGCCAAAAACTAAAAACTGAAATAGATCAGGCAATTGCTCAGGTTAATGAGTTGAAACAAAAATTTGAGTGGAGCAATTTGGTTCAGGATATATCAAAAAATGCTACGAATGTTACTATATTAAGCCGACCGGTTCAAAAAATGCCCTTTGAGTTCTCTGAGCCCAAGTTATTTTTAAATGTCGCTTTATCTGTTGTGTTTGCATTTATTTTGAGCATTTTTCTCTTATTTTATCTCGAGAAAAGTGATAAAAAATTAACTTTTACCGATATAGGGGAAAAAGGGGAAATCATAACAAATGCCGAAAATTTCAATACCCTTAATCTCTCGGCGCAAATATTTGCAGACAAAACCGAAAATATCAGTCTGATTTCCTTTGTAAGAAATCCCGTTGCCGAGGAATTTTCTTCACGGTTAAAAGCTGACTCATCCGGTTTTACGCCCAACCTTAAGCAAACATTTTCTCACAATTCTTTTAATGAAAGCCTTGAGAACATTAAAAACAGTAGTTCGGTGATTTTTCTGGGACAAATCGGTTATACCGACAGAAAAAATTACAATCAGCTTAAGTCATTTACCGAAAAAGCCGGCAAACAAATTATAGGCGAGTTTGCTTTTTCAAAAGAATATATTTCAGAAACCCTTTAGTTTTTCAATCCAAGACTTTATTGTTCCTGCTTATCAGTTCAAGAACCAAATATACTGCAAAAGCTGATATTAGGAGGCCAAACAGTCCGCATGTAATGTAAATAAGGCTGTTTAGAAAAGGATTTTGCTCTGAAATGCCTGCAATTGAATAATCCGGTAAAAGTCCGTTCCATAAGTCCGCAAATCTTGAAATGCCTTCGGGCACAAATCCGAGCATTTTATTCAGCTCATCCGTGCTCCATTCAGCATATGCAGATCCCGCATTGAAAAAGTTCGGGATTATTATGCCTATGGGAGTTAATACAGCAAGAAAAATTAATGGAACAATATATTTAATATTTTGGTTCAATGGTCTCCCTCCTTGCAAACAATCCTTTTTTCAACGCGACAAATCCTGCAAATCCTGCTGCCGTAATAAATGCTTCAGCGAAGCCGAAAACGGTCAGATGCTCATATAACATAGCTCCGACTGCAGTTTTTATTGAAAAAGGGAAATAAAGAGGAATGCCGGCATTTGAATGGAACAGCCAGGACTGAAGCCCCAGAACAAAACCGGTTAAAGCCGCGGAAAGCGATAATGAAAGATAACCGCTAAAGCCTGCAGCAAATATGTTCGAAGCAAAATTATCGGGAGTTTTTTTCGTTAATAACCTGTTTATTCCCCATCCGGCAAATGCTCCGAAATATGCAATAATAAGGCTGTTGGCTGCAAAACACATTGTTCCTCCGTCTCCGAAAAGAACCGATTGAACGGCAAGTACAACAGTAGTCAGCAGTGCGCTTATCCACGGTCCGAATATTATTGCAAACAGCGTTGCGCCGACGGCATGTCCTGTGGAACCGTCTTTTATCGGAATGTTAAACATCATGATTAAAAAAATAAATCCTGCTGCAAGAGCAAGTGCTGTTTTGTTTTTTGAAGAAACATCACTGCGTATATTATTTATCGTTGTAAACCACAGCGGAGCTGCTGCTCCGTATGCGACTGCGCAAAAAACAGGCGCCAGATAACCGTTCGGAATATGCATTTTATTACCTCCCTATGTATGCATTTATTATAAAACGATAAAATATTTATTTTTATTACAAATTATTATCGAAAATCAGAAATATTTTAAAGAAGTCGGCAGGATAATACGAAGAATCATATGACGGCAGATTTTAAAGATTTTTTTATGATTACTATTGATACGACTTTACTTTTTGACGCAAAAAATTTTATTTATAATACCAGGCGTAAGAATCAAAACGCTTATTCAAACATTGACAAATTTTCCGATGAATATGCCGTTGACGGAGCCCCAAAATATTTAAAACCGGCATCAATTGATGAATTAAAAGAAATAATCAGCGCTTTGAAGCTTGATATCCCAAAGAACCGTTTTTCTATACTGCTTTTATTGCCGCCGGGAGAACTATTTGATATGCTGTCGCTCATTGAACCCGAAAAGCTGCTTTTGGGCTTAAAGTTTTTTAATAAAGAAAAAATTATCAATTATCTTGCCGTTTTGCCTAAAGAAGATCTTATTAAAATGCTGCTGCATAGAATATCAAAAGAAAAACTGCTTAAATTACTGCCTATGAAAATGCATAAAAAATTCCTTGAAAGTAAGAATTTGCCTAAAGATGAACTAATGAAAGTTATAATGACGCTTCCGAGAAATATTCTGGTTCAATTGATTGAATTTATTACCGGTGAATCCGTCAATAACGATATACCCAGAGAAGAACTGGCGAAAAGATTTGCCAAATTTGACAAAACCGTTATTGTGGAAGGTTTGAAATCTCTCCCTCCCAATGAATTGACGGCTTTTATAACCAAACTGATATTGAACAATGAGGAATTATTGAAAGAATATCCCAAAATGGCTTTCATGAAAGAACTGATAAAATGGCAAAAATCCGATATTATTGAAAGCATGATAGTTTTAGACCCTGAAATGATTATTAACCTTCTCGGTGAACTGCCTGCCGATTTGTTGGCTAATGTCGTTACCTTAATGGATCAGGATGAGCTGACGGCAAGGCTGCTCAAATATCATGCCAATTTGCTTTCTTCCATCGCCGCATAATTATTTATTCCAAAAATTTAACAACACAGAACTTTCATCCTGTGTTGTGATTCCATTCTAACCTTTGTGCTTCCTAATGTTTTACTTCCTAATACCCAGCTTTTCGATTAAACTTCTGTATCCTTCAATATCCTTGTTTTTCAAATATTGAAGCAGTCTTTTTCTTTTGCCGACTAACATTAAGAGCCCGCGTCTGCCTTGAAAATCTTTTTTATGAATCTTGAAATGCTCAGTTAGCTCTTTTATTCTTTGTGTTAAAAGTGCTATCTGTACTTCAGCCGAACCGGTGTCTTTATCGGCTTTTTGATGCTCACTTATAATTGCCTGTTTTTGTTCCGTGTGAAGCGCCATTTAAATTCCCTCTTACTATTAAAGCCCGAAAAGGCTTCCTTGCATAATTAGTAAACTCATAGTACCACTTCAAAAAAAAAGTTCAAGGAGGAATATTTCTAAGATTCTTCGTTATTGGGCTTTTAATTCTTTTTCACTGTATCTGTCAACTTTGAACCTTTGTACCGCAACGGCTTCATTCATGGGTATTCCTGCTTTTTGTTTGCAGATGCC
>CAZEDP010000007.1:0-23378 GCA_964511035.1 uncultured Gammaproteobacteria bacterium | reverse complement strand
ATTAGTTTCTTTAAGCAAATTATCTCCTTTTGTAAAATTTACGGAAACAAGAGAAGAAGCTCTCGGATATCTTTATGAAGCACTAAAAAGTGATGACTACAGAACAAGAAAAGTCGCAGTTGATTGTGTGTTTGACTTTTTAGGAACAGATAAGGAACTTGACGGACACGCCAGAAAAATATTAGCTCCCTTTATTAAAAGAGACTTTGAAATGGTAGTCGGTGATATGAACTCAATTGCCGATTTCGATATTTTCAATTCTGAATTAGGGGATTTGTCTTTAAAATTCCTCGATGCGAGAAGATTGCTGGATAATCTGAACAGTTTATCCAATAAAGAATTGGTTATGAATTACACAAATTATACGGAAGCCAGAAACAGCTACATCAAGGGCGCAATTTCATTCTCTCAAAACTCGGTTCAGTCTTTAAAAGATATACCTCAGTTAGCAACTCCTGATATTGAAAAGATACAAAGAGCTCTTGATACAGCACTTCAAGAATTGCGTATGCCTATCGGCAGAATTTAAAACTTAATTCTTTTCACCCGATGACCTTGAAATCCCTGCCAAAGCAAACATCATAAGCAGGATTGCTAGGACTATGAAGAAATAAACCCTGTATGCTCCGACAAACATCGTGGCAATCGAACCTGCGGCAATGCAGAGCAGATAAAGTATAATTATTGTCCTGTTATGAGAAAATCCGGCTTTTAACAGCTTGTGATGTATATGTTCAGAATCTGCGACAAACGGACTTTCTTTTTTGAAGAGCCTTCTTAATACAGAATATGAAATATCCATGATGGGAACCGCAAGAATCATAATGGGCAAAAGCATTGTTACCGTGACGGTTTTTAAAACTCCCGTCACAGAAAGCGCCGCAAGCGTGAAGCCCGCAAATAAAGCGCCCGAATCGCCCATAAAAATCTTTGCGGGATGAAAATTGAAAACAAGAAAACCGAGCATCGAACCCGCCAAAATTGCCGCAACAAGGGCACTTATCGGCTGGTGGGTATAAATAGCTACAACTCCGAGAGTTACTGCGCTGATTGCCGATACACCCCCCGCAAGCCCGTCAACTCCGTCAATGAAGTTCATTGCGTTGCTTATGGCAACAAGCCAGATAAGAGTAATTGGAAGACTCAACAACCCCAAAGCAATTGAATCGCCGAATGGATTATACAGAACGTCAATTTTTACGCCGAGCAAAAATGCGACCAGTGCCGCGCCGAACTGAACAAAGAGTTTAAACTTGGGGCTCAGGTTGTAAATATCGTCAACAAGTCCCAACAGGAACATTATGCTTCCGCCGACCAGTATTCCCGATAACCCGTTTCCGTGAGGATAATTCCAGCTGAGCAAAACAAGAATTGCAAAGGTCAAAATCGTACAAAGCCATATTGCAACACCGCCCAGTCTTGGAATCGGGGATTTATGGATTTTTCTTTCGTTGGGCATGTCAACAAAGCCTTTTTTAAGGCAGAAATAACGAACCAGCGGAACTATGAACAATGCCAAAAAGAAAGAAATGAAAAAACCCAAGAAATGTGCGTAAAATATTGTTATTATAACCCTGTCCTCACTACTTCCAAGTATAATTTGAATTATTTCAATAAATTTGTCTAAGTATATTTTACAACATATACTCAGTTATTATACAACGTGATAAAGCTTTGAAGTTAATAAAATTTAAACAAGGATATTATTTGCAAATGCCGCTTTGACAGAGGTTATACTCCGGATAAAGCGGGTATTTATTACAAAGTTCAAGTGATTTTTGTCTCAGCAGGGTTAATTTTTCCTCATTGTCAAAATATTTAATACTTTGAGCAATGATTTCACCCACTATTTTCATTTCTTCTTTTTTAAACCCTCTTGTCGTGGCTGCCGGAGTACCGAGCCTGACACCGCTTGTAACAAAAGGACCTTTGGGGTCTTCGGGTACGGTGTTTTTGTTTGCCGTTATGCCTACTTTTTCAAGAAGATTAGCGGCATCTTTGCCGGTCATATCGGTCTTTCTTAAATCTAACGTCATCAAATGGTTGTCAGTACCGCCTGTTACTATATCAAGTCCGCCTGAAATAAGACTTTCGGCAAGTGTTTTGGCATTGATGACAACATTTTGGGAATATTCTTTAAAAGAGGGCTGAAGAGCTTCGTAAAGAGCGACAGCTTTTCCGGCAATGATATGCTCAAGCGGTCCTCCCTGAATGCCGGGGAAAACTGCTTTGTCAACACCGGCGGCATGGTCTGCTCCGCACAAAATAAGCCCGCCGCGGGGACCTCGCAGGGTTTTATGAGTGGTTGTGGTAACAAAGTCAGCTAAGCCTATGGGTGAAGGATGAAGCCCCGTTGCAACAAGCCCTGCAATATGAGCGATATCAGCCATTAAATATGCTCCGACTTTGTCCGCTATTTGTTTAAATCTTTTAAAATCAATAACTCTCGGATAATTGCTTGCCCCGCAGACAATCATCTTGGGCTTGTTTTCAACGGCAAGTTTTTCGACTTCGTCATAATCAATAAAACCGTTGTTGTCAGTTTTGTATCCGATTACGTTGAAATACAGCCCCGAAAAATTCACAGGCGAACCATGCGTTAAATGCCCGCCGCAGGATAAGTCCATCCCCAGAATCGTATCGCCGGGCTTTAAAGCATACAAAAATACAGCCATATTTGCCTGAGCTCCGCTGTGGGGCTGAACATTGGCATGTTCGGCGCCGAAAAGTTTTTTTGCTCTCTCAACCGCAAGTGTTTCGATTTCATCTATATATTCACAGCCGTTATAATAGCGTTTATAGGGTTTGCCTTCGGCGTATTTGTTTGTGAGCACCGTTCCGCAAGCCGCCATAACTGCAGGACTGGTAAAATTCTCGCTCGCAATTAGCTCAATAGTGTTTCTTTGGCGTTCAAGTTCTTTAACTATAAGTTCAGCAACTTCTTTATCGGTATTCTTGATAAAATCCAATTCCATTTAAACTCCTCCGCATTAAAAAACTTCCTTTCTTAATTTTTAATCAAATTGATTAAAAATGAAAGGAAGTTTTTATAAAATTTATTATTTTGTGACTTGCTGCTTGATTATTCAACAAAACCTGTTTTTTCAGCAGTCTTAATAAGTTCGTCGGCTTTTAAGGCAGTAAAAACACCGTCGGCTCTGCCTGATTTGTATGCTCTGTTAACCAAAATATAGCCCGTTCCCAACAAAGCCAATGCTTTTACAGGTGCAGGCAGGGCTTTAAGGCTTTGCATAATTTTAGATGAGTTTTTGCCCGTAAATTCAACAATATTGTTTACAAGTGCGGTATATCTTGCCGCCATGTTCTCTCCGGCTATGCGTCTGATAACATTTGTCTTAAGACCGACAATACCGTTAAATGCCTTAGCAGAAGCATTTTTTACAGCATTATAATTCTTCGTAATTAAATTATCTGGTTTGCCTTGCATAAAATGCTGATAATACTTATTAAGCCCGTAAGTTGCTCCTGCAAGCAAACCAAGCTGTAAAGCGGTTTGTTGGTTAAGACGTTTTTTGCCGGGTTTTGAAGCTAAAAATTCGTCCGGTTTGGCTATCACGTCATTTGAGTAAACAACAGCGGTACATTCTTTTGCGCCTACCGCGGTATCAGAAGCTCTTAATTCAAACTGTCTGAATATCGCCGGATTATTAACTCTTGTTTCTGACATTGAACTTCACCCCGTCCTTTATTCCCGTTACATATGAATTACCGATTATTACTCCGAGAAGCGCGCCGATTCCCGCGGCTTTTATAAACGGATGTACGCTTCCGGGCCATTTAATGAGTTTTTCTCCGTATTTTGCAGCATATGTATTGAATTTTCTGCCCAAATCGTATTGAGCTAATTTGCCTGATGCTTTTTTTGCATAGTTAACTATTGTCTTTGCAATCGAACTGCCGGCTTTATTTGTTGTATTGGAAGTTTTGTTAAATACCCTCGAAAGGAGCTTTTCGGGATTTTTTTCGGCATAACTTCCCCATAATTTTAACACTTTATCTGAAGCATAAACCAGACCTGCTATCATTGCTGCCGTATAAAGGTTGAATTTGTTAAAAAGCAAATCTATTCCGTTTTTAGGTTTAAATCTTTCTTGCTTATCTGAAGAATTATATTCATCGGCAGGTTTTTGAGGCGGCTGCTGAACGGTAAACTTGACTTTGCTTACCTGAGTTGTTTCCTGAGAGCGGATTTTGAATTGGTTGTAAACTTGCGGGGAAAATTCCGTACTTCCTATTTCAGACATATTAAACCTTCCTGCAAAAATTAGCTACCTATATATATTAAAACCGATTTAACAGAAAAGTTGCTAATTTTTAACAAAAAATTCGGATTGTATTAAGAAAGGTTAAATTTTTTGAAACAGTTTGAAACCTAACTGTCAATTTTATTTATGTTTCTATTTTAACTTAACAGAGAGAAGTTAAAAGGAAATATAAATGAAATTAAGTTCGATTACATTAAACCCTATTTTTTAATGATTTCGTATTGCTAATTAAAAAATCAAAGACTGAATTAAGCTCTATGTCTATTTTTTTGTCCTTATAAGAAAAGTTCGAACACACAAGATTAATAATATTTCTCTTTTCTTCAGTGCTTGCACCTAAAAATAAGGTATGAGCATCTTTGCAAAAATCTAAAATCAAGTTCGAACGTTCATAAAATTGCCGGTCAGAATTATTAAGAATTTTAAGTTTTTCTGCAAGTTCATCTTTTTGTCCATACCATAAATTACTCTTTTCTCTCCAATATTCCTGAGAAATAGTTCCGTCTATTTTATCTGTATATAGCTGGTCTATACGTTTTTGAAGCTTTTTAATCTGCTTCCCTATGGTTTCAATTGTTTCTTCATTGTAGTGGCTCTTTTTACTTTGAATTTCCTTAACTGCGTTTAATATTTTAGCAATTAAATCTTCAGATATATGTATCTTTTCAAGTATATTAGCAAAACCTTTTTCAAGGATTTCTTCTCTAATATAATCCTTTTTGCAGTCCCCGCCTTTATTGCCTGTGCAATGATAATAAACATACTTGCCTTTTTTAAGTTCAGCTGTCAGGTAACAACCGCAAACGCCGCATTTGATTAAATTTGTATAAGGGAATTTGACTGTATGGCTTCTTGCTTTTCTCGGATCCTTTAATTTTGACTGAACAAGATAATACAACTCTGAACTGATTAAAGGTTCATGGCTTGCATTCTCATATCTCTTGCCTTGATATTCAAATATTCCGGTATAAAATGGATTTTTTAATATATATTCCATTTTGCTTTTGTAATAAGTCAATCCTGACGGACTTCCAAAGCCTTCCTGATGTAATAATTTAGCAAGTTTTGACAACGAATAATTGCCGGTTGCGTATAGTTCAAAAGCTCGTTTAATATAATGAGCTTTTTCCTGATCCACTTCAATTATCCGTTTACCTGACTTTTCAATTACGTTCTTGTATCCGACAGGAGCTTTTGAAGGATAAATTCCCTGTTCAGCTTTTTGTTTTAATCCTTTTCTTACTTCCTCGCTAAGATTATCAATGAAATTCTTAGCCATAAGGACTTTAATTCCGTGTATAAATTTTTCGTGTGATTTTGAATTTTCGCTTAAAATAGTTCCTTCTTTGACAAGATGAATTTCAAGTTTATGCTCTTCCAGCAAAACATAGTCTTTAAAGTTTCTATAAAGCCTGTCTGTTTTTTCGACAAGAATAATATTAATGCTTTTGTCTTTTTTAAGAGTTTTCAGCATCGCATTAAAGTTTGTTCTACCTGAGTGCTTGGCAGTTTCACTGTCTATAAATTCTTTAACAACTGTTAAGCTGTTTTTCAATGCGTAATCATTTAACAGCTTAATCTGAGCAGGAATTGAGAACCCTTCCCGTTCCTGCTCTTTACTTGATACCCTTGCATATATAACTGCTTTTGGCATGGTCACATGATTGCATATTTTTAACTGACATTCAAACTTTTTTCTTGTTTGATTCCCAACTCGACAATTGCGCATACATATTGAGCTAGTTTGTCAAAATCCTTATCTGTAAGGGTTTTAACATCCTTTTCTACAATATTAAATGTTATATCATCGATTTGGAATTTCATTTGATTTGCTTCTCTTTAAAAATTTTTCCGGTACTTATTATCCTAAAATAATTTTAAATGCCTTCTCGGGCTTTGTAGCAGGTCTAATTTGAAAGAAAAAAGGATTTTTTATAAACTTTTTGCGGATTTTTGAAAAAGAAGAGATTTTTTGCAAAAAGATGAAAGAAAATAACCCAAAAAAGAAATATTTAAAAAACGGCAATGAAAAGAAAATTATTTTTTAAAAAACAATCGTGTATGAAGTTCAAAAAAACTATCATTGCTGTATCTCCCTGTTTAGTACCACCCCCCTCCGCAAAGCACCCGTTTATTCAGTGTATCCCTACATACGGTCTGGAAGATTTCAAACCCCGCATTCTGACAGGGGGGGCTGTAAAATGTTTTTCATTGTTTAAAATCATCAGTTTATTCATCATCTTCACGTTCCTTATCTTCACTTTTATATCTTTCATTCTCAGACTTGAAGTAAATTACAACGCAGTTTTCAACCATTCTTGAGACTGTAGCCTCACCAAAGTAATCTAAATCAAGTTCCATAATATCTGTGTTAGAGCTTATGCAAGTTGGTTTTTTCTCATCATATCTTTTATTTATGATCTTATAGATTAAATTTTTGACAAACTCAGTTGGTTTTTCTTTGTCTAAATCATCTACAAATAAGTAATCAAGTCTTAAGTAACTATTAATAACGTCCTCAGTAGTCTTAGGTGTTCCATCCGAGAACGTACTCCTTACCTCATCCGCTAAATCAGTTATATTAACGTATTTTCCTGTTAATCCCTTATTTATAGAACAGTAATTACACAAAGCTGACAATAAAAGGCTTTTAGCAGTTCCATAATTGCCTATTAGAAGTAAATTTTTACCAGTCAGGTAATTTTCTATAATATTTGTTTGATAGCAACCGACTTTATTTTTGACATCAATTTCAAGTTGATTTCTTGTTTGGTAGATATTTAATGTTGCATTAGCGTATTTCAAAGGCACGTTGTTATTTTTTATTAAATCAATATAATCAACTCCTATTTCTTTACAATGTGCTATAAACTCTGTCTTTTTATTAATTCTTTGCGCAATTCTATTAATTTGAAAACTTTCAATGCAATTACAAAATCCATTTCCAACATACGATTTACAGAAAGTACAGTTCCCTGCATCATTTTTGCGTACTCCGTAGAGCTCTCTCGCTTTTTCAATTATTTCATTAATCATTTGCAAACCTCTTGTTTAATCCTGCATATTTTCCGGTATAATTTCCATATTCTTTGATAGTTTTCTTTGATTTTTTGGCTTTATTTTCATTAACGAGAGACACTTTCCTTTCAAAAGTTCCGTTATGCTCATTTTGAATAAAAGTGCAAATTTTTTGGCAATGTTGCGCTGAATTTCTTTCTTGCCCGATTGTGTTGGCGGAATAATTATCCATAACTTTTATTAAAAATTCAGGCGGTTTCATCAAAGTCGTTAATCTTGCTTGTATTTTTTGATAATCTTTTTCAGTCAAAATAACGTCATCATCGGTTATTTCAGTCTTTTCATTTAATTTTTCAAAACCTTTGTTATATATATATTTATAATTATTTTCATTATTATCATTATTGTTTGTTGTTATTTGTTTGTTATTCGTTTGTTGATTTGCTTGTTGCTCTGATTGATACTCATCATACTTTATTATTGTTATGACTGTATTTCGGCTTGTTGATTTGCTTGTTATTTCGTGTGTTGATTTTAGCTTCAAAAGTGAAGTTCTAATCTGCTGAACACTTAAAGCGGTTTCTTTCGCTAAATGGTCTAAACTGGTTACCAATTGACCTCTTTTTATTGTCATTCCTTGCCATTTATTAGCTTGATGATTAGCTTTCAGCAGTAAATGTATAAAAAGACTTTTGGTATTCAAATCCCGATACCATTCCCAGTCTAAAAGCTTCCTATGCAAGCTAATCCAACCTGTATTCACAATGATTAAGCCTCAAATGTTTCTTTCATAGACGATACAGCATCATTAATTAGCCTTTTATAATCTTCCGGTTTTTCAGGGCAGTCAGTAGATAAGACAAATTTTAAAAGCTCTTCTTTTACAAATAAAACCCGTCGCCCGAATCTTCTAAAAGTATTTTTTGGAAATTCTTTTCTATGAATTTTTGCATAGATAGATTTTTTTGTTGTTCTTAGAAGTTTTGCAGTTTCATCAACGCTTAAAAATGGTTTTTCCATAAAATTTACTCCTGTTTTCTTGAATGTACAGGAGTATATTATTGCTATTTTTAATAATTTGTAACCTAAAATTTAATGCCTAATTCTTTAGGTATATTTCAAAAAACCTGCTTCAACAGCTTTCGTATATGCACATATAAAATCTGGTACTTCAAAAGTATCCTTAATACAATTTTTGATATCTTTATTTAAATAAGATGCTGTTACCCCTAGTCTTTCTGCTAATTTCTCCATAGATACACCTGAAGAATGCGCTTTTAGAACTTCAATAACTAATTCCCTTCTTCTAATGCTTAATTTCTTAAAATTATCACAATAAATACCATTTTTGCTATCATCGGACTTATTCTTTGTTTTGCTTCCGTTTTCTTTTGGCTTTTCCTGTTGATTCTTGAGGCATTCTTGAACTAGTCCAGCAATCATTTCAGCTTCTTCCACCTGTTTAATTCCATCTTTAACCTTCTCTATAGTTTCTAACATAGTATCATAGCTTAATTTGATTGAATTGCCCTCATATTTGTTTTCAAGATTAGCTTTGTCCTTTATAGTTCTCGCTAAAGATAATTTTATTTTTTTTGCTTCTTTTCTTAAATATCCCAACTGTTCAAGGGTAAAATCACCGATTATTTTAGGATCTATTCCTTCTTTTTCAAGTTCTTCGATTAGTTTGTATGCGTTAACTTTATCCCAGTCAATCCCCGAAAATATATCAAAACCTATTTTTAGATTTTTAGAAATTTCAATAAAAGCGATTGCCCTTTTCATATCAACAAGAGGCGATTTAATTTTATGTATTGCTAAGCTTGTAGCTTTAAACTCTTGTAGCATTAATTGAGTACGTCTTGTACTCTCAACTATACGAGCCATAGCATTATTACTATTCTTAAAAGCAGTAAAAACTGAATTGTAATTTTTAATACTCGTTCCAATTGCTAACACTGAATTAGGCAATTTGTATTTGTCAGCATTTAGAGCTTCAAATTCTTTTACTTTCTTTTCAGTTTCTTCAGGGCTTTCTTGTTTATAATTTTCAGCTCTAGTCAATAGGTCATCAAGAGTTAATTCTTTGCGGTTATCACTCATGCCAGCAAACCCTCGTTAAATCAGTCAAGGCTCTTGTATATGCTTTTAAAATGTAAGATAATAAATTCATTAATTTTAAATAGATTTTCTTGAACCCGCCGATGCAGGCGGGTTTTGTTTTAATCTGCTTTAAACCCTACCTGTGAAGGTCTAGTAATGTCAGTTAAATAGGCAAGCTGTTTAAATATTTCCTCAATATTTGCGTTATTTTCCCTAGCATAGCTTATTAACATTCTCTCAAGTTCATCAACTCTTTTGTTTAAATCTTTATTAGATAAAGCCATTTCACGGAGTTTAACAAAAGCATTGACTATTTGAATACTAACAGCTATTGCTCTTTTGCTATTAAGCACATTGGAAAGCATTAATACACCGTATTCTGTAAAAGCATAAGGATTAGACGTAGAATGTATAAGAGTTTTAAACCGGTCACAATTTGTGACCAGTTCTTTTTTCTCATTATCATTAATCTGAAACATAAACTCATCAGGAAATCGTTCTAAATTACGCTTTACAGCCTGATTAAGCACTTTGGTTTGAACGCCGTAAAGCTCTGCTAAGTCCCTGTCAATCATAACTTTATGCCCACGAATTACAAATATTTTATTTTCAATTATTTCTACCGGTATTAAATCACTGCTCATTTTTCAATTCCATTTCTTTATTCAATTCTGTCAACGCAATTTCGGTTTGAGCAATTAGTTCAGGCAAGCTGTTCTTGATGATTTCCCACATGATTTCATAGTCAATGCCAAGATAATTATGGATTAAAATGTTTCGCATGCCGGCAATTTTACGGTATGAAATGTTGCTAAATCTTTCCCTGACATCATCAGGAATGTATTTTACAGCCTCTCCCATAATTTCAAAATTTCTTTCTACGGCTTTAATTACCATTTCATCAGCTATAAAATCCTTATAACTCAACTTTCCGGTGAACTTAATTATTTGATTTGCACATTCAAGAATATCATTAAAAAATAACCTGTAATCCCTGTTTTTCATAATGCCACAGCCTCTTTAAGTATTCTATCTCTGACAAACGCTTTAATGCTTTTTGGCGTTCCTAAATCAACATTCTTTCTGAAAATATTTTCCAATTCATCTTTTAAATCAATAAATTCAAAACCAACAGGCTCGGAAAATTCGACCAGTAAATCAATATCACTTTCGGACGTTTGTTCTCCCCTTGCATAAGAGCCAAACAGATAAAACTTTACAGCCTTGAACTTATCTCTTAAGTTGCTTTCATTAGATTTAAGAATGTTTCTTATGTCTTCTATCGAGTATATTTTTGTGTTTATGTTTTTCACATTTTACACCTCGTTAGTTATTGTAAAAACCGTAAATCAAGAAGCATTAATATTTTCCCGTTCATTTGCTTCCAGTAATAAATCAACGAATATACGAAGTCGATTAGCTGCATCCTTAACTTGTTGTTCGGTAAATTCACGCTTATAAAGCCTTCAAGCCAATTTTTTGTTTTTTCAAATTCATTATTCATTATTCTTTCCCTAGCCTGCCTATAAGCTAATCCTTAACATATTCCAGTATATCAGATACAGGGCAATCAAAAAACATACAAAGTTTAGCAATAGTCTCAAAATCAATTCTTGTAGCTTTTTCGTGGTACAAGTTAGCAATTGTATTTCTGTTTAATCCCGTTTCTTCGTGAATATCTTGTATTTTAAGTTTTTTATCCCCCATAAGCTTATACAATTTGCATTTAATCATAATTACCTCAATTTATTAACAAACTTAATATTATATATTATACACACTTTAGTTAATAAGTTAATCAATTCAATCAAAATCTTACTTAACAATGCTTAACATCTTAATTAAAATGGTTGACTAATTAATTAAGATGCTGTATATTATAATTAAGAAGTTAAACAAAGTAATTAAGAAATTAAACAAACGGAGTAAACAAAATGAGCTGGTCAGAAAGATTAAACAAAGTAGAAGAAAAAGCCCACCAAACAGCATTTTTCGGATACAGCGCACACACTCAAAAGATTTATTTCAAATTACAAAACGCAGTAAGCAAAAGAGACGCAGACACCACAAAAAAATTAATCGTAAAATTAGGATTTTAGAGGAGTTTTAGGGCATGCAAGCAACAAAAAGAATTATAAATACAAATCGCAGAAGATACGCAAATTATAAATGGGAACTAATAACCGACAAAATCCTTACACTGAATGAGTTAATAGAATTACAAAGCAAACAAGGCTACCCAGCAAATGCTTACGGCTTTTATTCCGCAAGAAAGTTTGAAAGGAGGTACAGAAGCGGAAGAACCGAATATAAATACAACTGGGAATGTTCTTGCAGTTCAGATTAATTACGGAGGCTTTACAATGGCAATATCTGTAGAAAAATACGAGATTTCTAAACATAAAACCAAGTTCGAAGAAATTATGACAATGTATAGGCATATTCACGGCTCAGCGGGTCTGATACAATCTGTATTAGAAATTATTGATACAAATGTTCAAGAAGAACTGGAAACAGCAAGAAAAAATGCTAAACTGACAGAATTCCAAGAACAAATGGCTTGCTGGGATGATTATTTTGTTAACATAAGACAAACTTTACGGGGAATACAAACAGAAACAGACGTAATACATTCGAAATTCCTTGAAATATTACACTTCGTTAAAGACAATACGGGCATCAATTTAATTTATTGATTTTTTTACCTGACACAATTCATTTTATGTCGGGTAATTTTTTACCCTCGTATGTAACACAATATGTATTTTGTTACATACAGAAAATAAGCCAAAAGCTAAGATACATATACAAATAAGACGTTTTTAGAAAAACAAGACAAGCTTAAATGTAACTTAATGAATACAAAAATGACATTCAAAGTAACATAACAGATAAAAACAGGAATTAAAAATTATGGAATTAGTACAACCAATCAGAGACAAAATTAAAATTCAACAAATAAAAGATACCCTCAAGAAAAATGGATTTAGAGATTTTTTATTATTCGTCGCCGGAGTTAATACAGGTCTGAGAATATCTGACTTGCTTAAATTGAGAGTATCAGACGTTAAAGACAAAGACCATATTATTATCAAAGAGCAAAAGACAGGAAAAGCCAAAAGATTTTTTATAAACGGCTGTTTTAAAAAGCACGTTGAGGCATATATCCAAGATATGGCAGGCAATGATTATTTATTCCAAAGCCGTAAAGGTGAAAACCAACCTTTAACGAGAATACAAGCCTATCGGATTATAAATGAGGCATGCCGTAAATGCGGCATTAAGGACAATATAGGAACGCATACACTGAGAAAAACATTCGGCTATCATCACTATCAACAGTTTAAAGATGTTGCCTTATTGCAGGATATATTTAATCATTCCGCACCCTCTGTTACTCTCAGATACATCGGAATAAATGATGATATTAAAGACAGGTCTATGCAAGAATTTGAACTTTAAGCAGTCTTTCTTAATGTTTCCAGCAAGTAAATAATGTTTGAAGCCTCTTTAGTTTTTATAACGCCAAGAAGATTTGTCGCAAAAAGTTCCAGTTTAGCCTTGTTGTGTCTCGGTTTAATAAAAATACAGAAACACGGCAAACTGCCGCAAAACCGATGATTTCACAACTCAGCTGTGATGAAGTACATTTTTCGGCAAAAAAAGCTAAGACAATCGATGATTTAAAGAGGAAGAACCGCTTGTTTAATGATGAAGAATTAAAACTTTTGAAAAAAAGTCTTTCTGAAGGCGGGCAAAATCAAAAAGATGCATTATCGATAATGGAAGATCAGGTAGAACTGCTTGAAGAACGATTTGCAAATGATATCAGCAACAAAAAACACAAAACTAAAATATTGACCAGATATGCAAATATGTTAGATGTTGTTTTGAAACAAAACGAATTAGAATCGACGGAAAAAGTCCTAAGAATGTTTAACAGACTGGAATCACTGGCTCCGCACAGTACCAAGTTTAATGAAAAGCTGGTTAAAAAACTCAAACCGTTACTGGAAAAATCCGCTGCGGATAAAACCCCGTTGGATTTAATTGAAACAATATCCATTTTTGCGTCGAGATGTTCACAAAGAACAGAAAAACAAATATATGTTTTATTAAAACAAAAATTAAATGATACTTTTTTTGCTCCTTCAATACTGGATTCGCTACACAATTTTGCAAAAAATGAAAACAGCCTGAATGATATTTTAGTCAGTACAAAGCCGCTTGAAACTTCACCTTTACCGGAAGTACAAAAATCCGTATTAAATATGCATTATGAATTATTCAGAAATGAAATCACTCCTAAAACTGAAGAGCTGAGAAAAACTGCTGTCGGATTTATTGAAAAATGCCTGACAAGCAACGATTGGACTGTAAAAGAAAGCGCAGCTTCCATTTGCAGGATGTACAGATATGCAAAGGATAAAACAGTTCAAGAGCGGATATTCGGTGTACTTGAAAGCAAGGTGCCTTTAATTGACGATTTTACCAAAGACGCTTCTTCTTATATTGCCGATGCGCTGACAGATTTCGCTAAGATTATTAATAAAGAAGAAACCACTTTAAAAACAATAAATCTGCTGAAAGCAATTTATGAAAAAACTCTGGACTTTAGAGTATTAAATGATTTTGATGAAGTTCCGATAAAAAGTGAAGCAGGCAAAAATTTGGCAGTACAAATTTTAGAAGATTTCAAAGAATGCAAAGGTATAATCCTTCCGAATGAAAAACACTATTTCAGAATAAAAACCATATTAGAAAAATTAAGCAAACTTAAATTCCGAGGAATTTAAAACCCCGACAAAATTCCCGCGATGGTTGCCGACATATATGATGCCAGTGTACCGCAGATAAGGGCTTTAATCCCCAGTTTTGCTATGTCTTTTCTTCTGTTGGGGGCTAATTCACCGATACCGCCGACCTGAATGGCAACAGAACCGAAATTGGCAAACCCGCAAAGAGCAAAAGTTGCTATTGCTACGGACTTTTGTGAGAGAACAATATCAGAAGTCCCTTTTACAATGGCGGAAAGGTCCATGTAAGCGACAAATTCATTAAGAACCATTTTTGTTCCCATTAATGTTCCGACGGACTGTGCTTCTGCCCATGGTACTCCCATCAGCCATGCAAATATTGAAAAGAACGAACCGAGAATACTTTTTAAACTTAAGTGCGTCAGGTCAAGTCCTATAAATCCGAGCGACAAACCTGTATGGCTTAGTAAAACTCCTACAAAACCGACAAAAGCATCGAGCATTGCAATTATTGCAATAAGAGCAATGAGCATTGCAATTACGTTGATGGAAATTCTCATACCGTCACCGGCACCGTGCGCAATAGCATCAATAAGATTTACGTTGGTTTTTTTGACTTCCAGCTTTACACTGCCTTTGGTTTGGGATTCTTCTGTTTCGGGAAAAACGATTTTTGATATAACAAGAGCTCCCGGCGCTGCCATAAGGCTTGCAGTCAAAAGATAGCTTGCCGGAATTCCCAGTGAAATATATACAGCCATAACCCCGCCGGCTATACATGCCATACTTCCGGACATTGAAGCCAGAAGCTCGGACATTGTCATGCCGGAAACGTATGGTTTAATAAGAATTTGAGCTTCCACCTGTCCGACAAAAATACTTGCCGCGTTGGAAAGAGCTTCACTGCCGCTGACGCCCATAATTTTGTAAACCAGCTTTGCGACAACCGCAACCACTTTCTGCATTAATCCGATATGATAAGCCACGCTGACGAGAGCTGCGACGAAAATTATGGTCGGAACGATTTTGAAAGCAAAAATAAACCCGCTTCCCATTCCGAAAAGCTTGTCAAAAACTTCGGGTTTGTTTACGAGGACGCCAAATACGAATTCTCCTCCCTTATCGGAAAAATTAAGGAGCTGAGTTATAAAATCCCCGATTTTATGAAAAATCATTTGCCCCAGAGGTACTTTAAGAACAAAAATTGCTACAAGAAGTTGGAGTAAAAGACCTGAGATAACAACTCTTAAGTTTATGGCTTTTCTGTTATTGGACATTAAAAAGGCAATGCCTAATATAAAAATAATTCCGAATATGCCAAAAAATCGTTCCATTTATGCTTTCCCCTATTAAAAAAATGACTGTATTCAATTGAACTATCCGTAATTAGAGCAAAAAAGCAATTTTTTATCCAGTTTCACACTCATTTTTCCGTTGGTCTTAATATTTTTTTACAAAGAAAAATACACGTTTATAAATCATGTAAGCAAAATTTTCTTTTAAATCAACATTTATAGAGTGATTATAATTTTTTTCGTAAAAAATTTTTCGCAAATTCTGATAATTTATTTGTTGCTCAACAAATATCTTTATCATACAAACAAAGAATAAACATTCTGTAAAAGCTAAGCACAGAAAAGATGTTTGCAGCAGTTGAAGAGAGGTTATATCACATGTCAAAAAACAGAAAGCTGGTCGTTATTCTTGCATTAACTCTTCTTGCGTCGGGACCTGCATTTTCCAAAACAGTCAGTGTGCAGGATTTGACAACCTTGAGTTCAATGGGTAAAGATTCGGCTCTTATTCCGGGAAAAACTTATTCAAAAGAACATTGGGCTTACAAAACACTGGAAAACACTTCCAAAAAATACGGTTTGCTTGTCGGTAAACCTGAACAGACCTTTGACGGAGCAAAAGCACTTACGAAAAATGAAGCGGCGGTTTTGCTCGTTAGCCTTTTAGGCAAAATTGATCAGGACAACGCTAAACTTGACGATGCCGAAAAAGCTCAAATTGATATCCTTAAAAATGAATTAAAGGACGAAATGACAGCTCTGGGAGCAAGAATCAGCTCTCTCGAGACAAGCGTAAATACATTACAGGGAAGCGTCTCAAAAATCGAAAAAAATGACGAAATGTCGTTCAAGCACAATTTCGGCGACAGCTTTAAAATAACCGGCGGTTCTCAATTTAAATATACCGGTGAATTTCATCAAAGAGACGTTGACGGCTCGGCAAGCAATTTCACCGTACCGATTGTGGAATTAAACCTCACCGGCAAAATGTACCCGCATTTGTTCTACAACACAACGCTTTATCCTATGAGGACATTCACAAGCACTTCAAAGAGCATACTGGGTGATGCATATTTTTATACCGACCTGATAAAAAACAACAAAATTTATTTCGGTCAGACAAGAGTTCCGATAGGTCATGAAGGCGTACTTTCCCCTGTAGTAATTGAAGTCGTAAACAAATCGCAGATTTCCCGTAAATTTTCAGATTACAGAGATGTCGGTATTAAAGCCATGGGCAGCTATAAATACATGGACTACTCTTTAGGCGCATACAACGGAACTAAAAATAATACCGCCGACAACAACAGTGATCTTGATATTGCCAGTTGGTTTGTTTTCAAGCCGCTTGCAGATTATCCTCAATACGGCAAACTTGATGTCGGAGGCGGTTACCATATAGGCAAAAACACCAACAGCCTGCACGATTGGAGTTTTTATACAGGTTACAACTACAAAAATATGCTCTCAAAGCCGAATATGCCTTTAGAGACGGTTATGCAGTCACGGGAAAACCGATTTCTGAAGCCAGCGGTTGGTATATCAGCAATATTTATAATCTGACTCCGAAAATTCAGCTTGTCGGAAGATTGGACAGATTTGACGGCAACAGAAGCATTGATAACGATACTATTACCGAATATACTCTCGGAATAAATTATTTGCTCGCAGGCAACAACATAAAATTCCTTACGGATTTTGTTCATGTTGAAAATAAAGGCGGTAATGACAGTCAGCGTGTAGTATTTGCTACAAATCTGGTTTTCTAAACCTTACTTTCCAATACCTAAAAGCATAAGGGAGGAGAAATTATTCTCCTCCCTTATGCACATTGTTTCTTGACTGTTTTGCAAAGTAATATTAAGTGTACAAAAGTAGATAGCTCTTTTAAATATAGTCAACTGTCTGATGAAGGATTTTTGAAAATAATTTAATATTTAAATTACCAAGGGGAATAAAAGGATAGGTTGCGGAAATGGAAGCTATTGAAAGTTTTGCAAAGTGCCTGGGTATTTTAGGAGTATTCCTTGCTCCGTTAGGTGTAATTTTTATGTTTTGTTACATTTTTTACCTCATTAACCTGAGCCATCTGTTAAATTTTGGCAATTTTCTCGCTATGTTCTACTAAATTCATTACTCCATGCTTAGCTTTTCCTATAAAAGACTTGAAAAAGTCTTTTATTTTTTTGCATATGAAAAGTTTGTCTATAAGTATCAGATTGCAATATCTATAAATTAAAAATTTAATTTATTAAGATTTTTAAAATTTAAATTAATTTGCTTGAATGCTTGCTAAATCGGTATTTAGGCTCATCTGTTTTTTAGTAAAATAAAATTCTTTTTTTTATTGAGCAATTATTAACTAAAAAAATACTTTATATATATACCCATATAGAGAAGATATACACATTATTTACATTCAGAGAAGGAGGTTACCGTGAAATTAGGACATTTTTATGACAAACCAGGAAATCCATTTGGACATCATAGACCTCGAGCTTTAGGGCATGGCAGAGGTCGTAATCCAATACATTTAGGACATGGCAGACTGGGCGGACCAAGACATATGGGCGGACCCGGCGGACATCATGGAAGCGTATTTGCCCATAGCCCCGGCGGACATCCCGGACCTGGTCTCCCTCCCGGCGGACATCATGGACCAAAATTTCATGGCTTCTTTTAATTAACTGAGCAGTAATGCTAAAAGTTTAAGTCTTCCGAAATTTTAATTTATTTTAAAACCTCTGTTAATTGGCAACACCCCAATACAGGGGTTTTAAATGCGGTAAAATCTTTTCTTTGAAAATATATTTTTATTCTATACCGTGCATCCATTTTTTTATGGGTTTAATCAGCAGTGCAAGCAAAATTGCCGGTCCGGCGGTTAAGAGTATTTGAATGGTAAAGAAAAGATTGTGCTGCATTGTGTCGTAGTTTCCGGCAAGCACACCGGCGAGATAATTTGCAAAAAACTTGCCAATAACCACACGCCCATGAGAATGGAAGCAAATTTAAGCGGAGCAAGCTTTGTTACAACGGATAATCCGACAGGAGAAAGGCACAGTTCCCCTACCGTATGTAAAAAATATACCCAGAACAGCCAGAACATACTGACTTTTCCTCCGGCAGGCAAAATATTTGAGGCAATAACCATCAGTACAAAACCCAATGCCACAAAGACAAGCCCTAAAATAAATTTAACTGAAGTTGAAGGGTCTTTATTTATTTTGGAAAGTTTTACCCAAAGGGCGGAAAATATCGGCGCCAGTACGAAAATTAACAGGGGATTGACAGACTGAAAATAGCTGGCGGGAAACTCCCAATTTATAAAAGGTATCATTCTGTTTGTTGATTGATCTGCAAACAGAGTGAGAGAACTTCCTGATTGTCCGTAAGTTGCCCAGAAAAATATCGAGAAAAACACAAGTATAAATATTACAAGAATCCTGTCTTTTTCCTCTTTTGTCAGAGGAGCGTCAAGATTAACCCTCTCAGGGTCGCAGCCGCCTGTTTTTTTACAGTGTATGGGTTCGAGTCCGTGATGAGCGAGATATTTTTTTTCGCCGAGGATGTAAGTTATTAACCCTATAAGCATCCCAATTCCCGCTGCCGCAAAACCGTAATGAAAACTGATTTTTTCTCCCAATGTTCCGCAAATCAGGGGCGAGAAAAACGCTCCGAGGTTTATGCCCATATAAAAAATGGTAAAGCCGCTGTCTCTTCGGTGGTCGTTTTTTTCATAAAGCTGACCGACAATTACTGAAATATTGGGCTTAAAAAATCCGTTGCCTAAAATCAAAAGTGCGAGTCCGCAGTAAAAAAAAGGCAGGGCTGAAAAAGCCATGGCAAAATGCCCCAATGTCATTAATATCCCGCCGATTAAAATACATTTTCTTGTGCCGTAATACCGATCTGCAATATAACCTCCGATTAAAGGCGTGAGATAAACCAGACCTGTGTACATGCCGTAAATGTTTCCTGCCTTTGCGGTATCAAACATTAAAAATTTGACCATATAGAGCATCAAGAGCGCGCGCATTCCATAGTAGCTGAATCTCTCCCACATCTCTATCGTAAAAAGGAAATATAATCCCTTTGGCTGTCCGTTATACATTATTTTTTCTCATCATGCTTAATTTATTCTATACAAAACGCTTTATTACATTCGTCATGTTGAGTGAAACGAAACATCTCAAGGTCTTTGATAATGAGATTCTTCGGCGATGCCTCAGAATGACGATCTCAATTTATTTAATGCGTTTACTATAAATAATTATACAGGCTCAATGCTGATTGCAAAATTAAATAATCCCTCAAATCAGAGGGATTAAGGATAAAATTGTATTCAAATTTTGCTATCTTTGTCCCGGCGGAATTTGAGCCGGAGCAGGCTGAGATACGGGTGACACCGGAACTGCCTGCGGCTGACTTGTATTGACCGGAATATTTACAGATTGCTGATTGGTTTGTTGAGAATCAGAAGGAGTTACCAAATCATTTGGACCTGATGCCTTCGGCGGAGGCAGGTTTGGCTGTCCGCATCCGTTTAGCAGAGTTGCAGCTGCGGCGCATAATCCAATAACTGCAATTTGAAACTTAATCTTTTGCATACTTAAATTCCTCTGTTGAACTTTTATAGATATTTTAATTTACAGGTTTTATAAAAAGCAAGCATAAGAATACACATCAAAGAAATCACTTTATTTATTGCGTCATATGATATAATTTGAAAAATTTAATTACAATTTAAATAAAAAAGAGTTTATAGAAATGAGTTTTATTTTAATCACATTATTTATTCTTCTTGCAATATTTGTATATTTAAGAGCGGTAAATTCCAGAAAATTCTATAAATGCAGTGAATGCGGAGAATCTTATCGTGTTGAGCTTATGAATGCTTCACGCTGCAAAGTCTGCGGTGCACAAACAAAAGTTACCGAAAATCCTGATATTACAGATAAAGCTTAATGTTAAAGAGAGTTATTTATTTAATTAATTATAATCTTTACCGCATTTATTATTGTTATTCTTTTATTTATGCTCACAAACCTTTATGCGGCAGATTTAAAAAAGATGTTTTAAATTTTTTTAACCGTCTTTATATTTGCAGAGGGTGCTTTTTTGTTTACTTTGGCATTCTTTTAACTTTGATTTTGGGCTTTGTCAAAGACTTTGTCAATCCAAGTATTTACATACTGTCGGGAATTTTAATCATTGTAGGGCTTTCGTACCCAAAAATTTACAAACATTTTCCCAGATTTTTTAAAGATATTGTCAGATTTTTTAACGGAATGTTTATAGGCTATTTAGTTTTATTGGGATTTCACGGCTATTTATTATTATGCATGGCAGGAATTTTGACTTTTACCGTATTGAAAAAAATTTACAATAAAATGCGCACAATAGAAAAAGCAAATGCTTGTGAAGGTTGCATCGAACTGCAACAAAACAAAACGTGCTCAGGTTATTCTCTTCAGGTAAAACAGATGTTAATTTTAGAAAACGCTTTCAGCAAAAAAATCAATATATTAAATAAGTTTTAGGAGGGTATTATGGTAAACCGTGAGGAATTAATTTCGGGTACACGCCCTGAAGTGGGCAACAGAATCCTAATGACCGCCTCGGATCATTTTGACGGTTATCAGATTGTACACTACAACGGAATGGTTTGGGGAATTTCCATACGGTCAAAAGACGTCGGAACGGATATCCTTATGGGATGCAAACAGACTTTTGGCGGTGAATTGACTTCTTTTACGGAACTAGCCGATGAGGGCAGGCAACGGGCCGTTGACAGAATGCTTGATATGGCTGCAAGATTGGGAGCAAATGCGATTATTAATTTCAGGTTTAATAACGAAAATATTACAGGTTTGACGGAAGTTACGGCTTATGCAACGGCAGTAGTCATTAAGCCCATTCAAAATTATGTCCCCGTCGGAGCTGTCGGAAATATTCTTGCGGATATGGCAGATGTTATGACCGGTACGACTCAAAATTCACCTGAAACATCTGTTAAACCTGTTTTAAAACAAAATAAATATCCGCTCGCATCGTTAAAGTTAAGTTCGGGTAAAGTTTTTACGGTTTGTCCCCAATGCAAAACCATTTACAATTCTGACTTGATTTCCGAAAAAACCGTCAGAGTTAGAGGATATGGTGATTGTGACGCAACTGCCGAAGGACAGCAAATCAAATGCGATAATTGTGCGATTGTTTTTTCCGTTCCTGCAATAGAAACAGAGTAGATTTTAATATACTATTTTCAAAAAGGACTGCATTTTCCATGCAGTCCTTTTTAGTTCTGAAGAACTATAAAAAACGCTAAATAAATAGTGCCTTAGAGACGTTTTTAAAACTTCTCAAAAATATATACTTATCATGAAATTACCTTTGTACCTCAGTATAAATTAAGAGGAGTATTGAATTATGGTAGATGCTATCAGCGGCGGAAATTCGCAGGAAATTCAAAAAATGCAGCAGCAGTTTAGAATGGGACAAATGCCAAAACCTGAAGATATGCTTTCAAATATTTTAAAAGACTGTGAAAGTGTAGGTATTGATGTATCAAACGGTCTTACAAAAGAAGCATTGGAGAAACTTAAAGAACAAATTGAAAACGGCGGTGACGCAGATAAAGGAAAATTAGGCGCCCTAAATGATTTGCTTGATAAATTTGACAGCATTTCTTCCGACGGAGAAACAATAAGCGAATCCGATTTTGTTAAAGCTTTTGAAAACGGAATTTTACAGCCTCCAAAAGGAGGACCTCGCCCGCCTTTAGAACAAAGCAGAAATAACGATAATATTCAGGATCCTCGAACCATAACTTCTGACCAGCTATTGTCTCCAATAGACATTACTATTTAAAATCAATCTCTTTTTTGCACAGGCAGTTACTGCATAGAGTAATTGCCTGTTTTTTTCAGGAAAAATAATAATCTATCCTAAATCTGTAAGTATTCCGGAAAAGGAAGTTTCGTCAACGGATGAATCGGTTTCACCTGATGTATCTGTTGTTAATGCCGAATCACCGCTGTTATAAAGCCTTTGTCTTACCTGAATTGACAATTTAGCAACTATTTGGTTGAAAATAGCTTCCTGCATGCTTCTGCTAATTTGAGAAGGAAGCGCCTGCACTCCTGCGAGGTTTTTAATCACAGCATCCACACTCCCGCCGTAATTGGCAAGCAGGTAGCTTCTTATCACAGAATCGACGTCCTGTAATTTATTATCTTTTATCTTTTGTATTAACGTGCTTATGCTTATGTAGCTTGAACCCGTATAAGAATTATTTGACCCTAAAGGATAGGTATAACCGGAACTTTCCGCTATATTTTCAACTGATGTTTTGTTCAGACTGTTGTTAAGATTAGAAAGCACTACGGCAAATGATGGGGCATTTGAAGTATCTTCCGTTGTTTGTGAAACAGAAGTGCCTGTATTTTCGAGAAAATTAATGCCTGTTTTTTCGGCAAGAATTTGTAATATGACATTTTCTAATTTAGCCATTATAAATTCCTTATGATTCGTGATTTTAATAAGCACCTTATTATAAGTTTAATGAAATTTAAAAGATTTTCTTCCTGTGTTCAAATTATCTTCCGATATGGAATTTGAGAAGTTTTCCAAGAAAACTGCCGCAACGAAAAGACAAAATGAAACAGACATATTAACTTTATTTGAATTGCCTCTTTCTCGGTTTTGTATATAATAAAGTTATAATTAAACAAACAGAAGAAAAAAATGTTTTTAGAGGAAAAAGAATTTAAAGTTGTTTTTAGAGGCGTTCGCGGAAGCCATCCGATTTGTTCGCAAAAAATAATCAGATACGGCGGGAATACTTCCTGCGTCGAAGTAAGAGTCGGCGGACATCTTATTATCCTTGATGCCGGCACTGGCATCATAGGTCTCGGTGA
>CAZEDP010000006.1:0-23713 GCA_964511035.1 uncultured Gammaproteobacteria bacterium | reverse complement strand
AAAGAATTTTATTTTGCAAGTGATAATTTTTTAGATAATAAACAAAATATTATTAATAGTTGGGATGGAAATAGTCTATCGTTTAATGTCAAAAATAGTGAAAATGATAGCTTAATTACAGAGTATGACATAAAATCTGCAGGATTTACAGTTATTAAATATAAGAAACTTCTTACAGAAAATGAGATTTCTGAATTAGATAAACTTGATAAACTTGAAAGAAATATTAGAATTGGCAGTTTGGTTTAAATCTTTTTCAATTTTGGAAAGCAGGTAGTTAATGATTTTGTTTTTGCCCGCAAAACTCCTTGTTTCAACGTCAATAAGTTTTTCCTGCAAATCTCTCTGAATATCAGCATCCTGTTTTTTAACCCATATTTCTTTAAATCCGTCTGTAAAATTTTTCATTACAAAAACTGCCGATGAAAAAACAAACACGCCCATTGCGCCTAAAATAGTCTTTTTACAAGGATTTTGCAGAGCTACATAAGTTACAAAATGTTCTTCTTTTGTAAGGTTCATATTTCTGGCAAGAGTGGGGAGATTAGACATGGAAAGTTTTCCAATGCTTTCTTTACAAGCTCTGTAGCTTCCTTTAGATATTAATGCCGCTATGCCGAGTATGGATAAAGGAGCAAGAGTAAGCCCGAGCATGGGATTTTCCCACAAGTTTTTTGAGATTTTTTCTCTGTTCGGCTCAACCAGATCTTTGGGCAGAGAAACATCTTGCGGGATATAGACATCCGGACAAAACCTGCCGTCCTCATCTTTTATCAGCTTATTTACAATTGTCCCTTCTTTAATCAACTCGAGGTTTCTTTTTTGTCTGTCCTGCGCCATATTAAATTCTTGGGCGTTTATTTTTGGTTTAGCCTGCACCGGCTGAGGCATCGGGTTTATCATTAATTATTTCCTTTTCTTCTTTTTCTTTTTGTAAGGTTTTTTTATTTTCTTTCTGACTTCTCTTGCTTCTTTTTCGCCTAAAAAATTCAAGAAGACCGCGAATTTTTGCTTAATTTCTTCGAGATTTTGAGTTAAAAACTGCCCTAAAGTGACAAATTTTTCATATAAAATTTTGGATAATCCGTTCAAAATCGTATATTTAGAAAGTCTTTTAATAATTTTTTCAAAATTTTCCGAAATAATTTCGGTTAAAACCTTTATTTGTTCGCCTAAAACCGCTATCAGCTTATCTGCAGCTGCTATGGCGGTATTTATTGTTTGCATAACTTTGTTCTTAATGTTTTCTATGCCTGCGGCAAGGCCGGCTGCAAAACCTTTTAAAGTATCTGTTACAAGATTCTTAAGCGACTCTGCAAGTTTTGCGGTATTTTGCTTAAGGGTATCGAGGATACCGGTACGTATGTTCTGAATGAGATTTCTCAAAATTGTCAGTGATTGCGAGTTTAGAGCAGAAAAGACATTCAGAACTTTGTTCAATACGGCAAGTTCAGAAAGCCTCTGCGCTAAAAGGTTGTTTAGCCTCGATGCTTCGCTTAAAGCAAGATTGTCCTGATTTCTTTGAGCTATTCTCTTTAATCTGGACCACTCTGCAAAAGCCTCGTCCCAGTTCATAAGTCCGGGGATTTTTTCTTTTTTCTTAACCGAACCTCCGCCTCCACCTCCCATGCCGGAACATACAGGGCAGGCGCCGGCAGGTATTCCGTGCGGACATCCGGCAGTTTTTATTTTTGGCTGCGGATTAACCTGCGTACGGTTGATGTTTGTGTTTAAAGTTACACCGTTCATAATCTTCGGCAAAGAGGGGCTTAAAAATTAAGGTTTATTAACCTTTTTAAAACAACCTTATAAAGCAAACTCCTCGATTGCGTTTTACTCTCCTTGTTTCCGAAGTACTCGTAAAACCAAACTCAACTAAGTGTTCCGACTTTCACGGCTGCGGACCAGTCAGGGAATCTCACCCTTGTTTCCTCAGATTAAGCTGTACGATTATTTTATTATTTTAAGAAAACATGTCAACAATGAAAAAATTACAAAATTAAATGCTTTGGCAAAAATTATGTAAAATATAATTAATATTTATTTTAAAATTTGTCGGATTATATTAGCATGCTTTTAATTAATTTTGGAGGAAAGTTATTATGATACCAAGAATTAGCGGAATTAAAACTAATCATTATGCGAATTTTAAACCAACTTTTGGGGAAGAAATTAGAGAAACTAAGCCTGTCATAGATGTTAATAAAGAAGAAAAAGAATTATCAGATCTCTTAAAAAAGAGAATTATGGCGGTTGCCGAACAATCACCCCAAGGTGCAGTAGAATTAATAGGGGATTTGGACGGCACTTTGTGGGACTTGCAAAAAACATTGTATAAAACATACCAAAAAGAATTAAAAGGTTATCCTAAAGGGATAGAATGTTAATAAGCAATACAGTTTTTTAAAAAGAAAAGCCTTCTGAATCAGAAGGCTTTTTGGGTTTGAATAATATGAAGTTTATAGAGGAGTTTCATATTACTTTAAAAAGCCAACATGAAAAAAGTTGCTAGTTTGTAACAAAATATTAAGTTGAATTTTATTATAAATTTGAAAACTTATTGAAAAAGATACAGAAAACCTTTGTCTAAACCTAAAAATGCTTCATGAAGAGCTTCGGAAGCTGAAGGGTGCGAAAATACAACTTCGGTAAAATCTTCAGGCGAAATGTCATTTGCCATTGCAACTGCCGCCTGCTGAATCAGATAATCCGAATGGCTTCCGATGATATGAACTCCCAGAATTTTGTCCTTTGATGCCAGAACTTTGATAAAACCTTCTATCTCATCCTCAATAAAGGATTTTGAATTTGCGCTGAAGGGGAAAATGCTTTTTTTGTACTCAGTATTCTGTTTCAATATTTCTTTTTCGGTTAAGCCGATGCAGGAAATTTCGGGATTGCCCCAGATGATTTTGGGGATTGCATTGTAATTGATATTTGCGGCTTTGTTTTCCAGAATATATTCAACAGCCTTTATTCCCTGATGCGAAGCGCAGTGGGCAAGAGGCAAAATCCCCGTTACATCGCCTATTGCATAAACATTATCAATGTTTGTTTTTAGATTATTGTCGATTTTAATATATTTGCCGTTTTTTTCAATTTTGAGATTTTCTAATCCGTCTATTTGAGAGTTAGGCTCTCTGCCTGCAGTTAAGAGAATTATATCGGGCTTTAAATTTACACCGTTTGAGAGGAAAACTTCTCTGCCCTTAATGTTTTCAATTTTTGTTCCGGTGTAAAAAACAATTTTGTCTCTCTTAAAGAGTCTTTCAACCCGGTCGGATATTTCTTCGTCGAACATCGGACATAGTTTTGGAGCAAGCTCGACAACAACGGCATTTTTGCCGAAGGAAGAAGCAATTCTTGCCCATTCTAAGCCGTTTGCCCCGCTTCCGACTATGAGGATATTTTGAGGAAGTTCTTTTAAAGAAAGAATTCCGTCAGTGTCAAAAATAAATTCATTGTCTATTTGCATTCCCGCAAGCTGAAGCGGTCTTGAACCGCTGGAAATAATGAGATTTTTAAACTCAACAATCTCATTACCGCTTTCAGATGTCACTTTCAAAGTTTTTTTATCTGCAATCGAAGCTTTTCCTTCAATTATGTCGATATTTTTGCTTTTTATGAGTTTAGTTAAATTCTTTCTGATTTGAGAGACGATAAGTTCTTTTCTGTCAAAGATTTTTTCGTAATCAAAAGTCGGATTCTCAATCGATATACCGAATTTATTTAGTTTTTTAATTTCTTTATACTTATTGGCGCTTGCAATAATGGTTTTTGTCGGGATACACCCTTTGTTGAGACAAACCCCGCCGATAAAACCTTTTTCTATCACAGCAACTTTTGCCCCGAGCTGAGATGCTCTTATGGCGGCCACATAACCGCCGGGACCGGATCCTATTATTGCAATATCGTACATTGTTTTTAATCGGTTATTTTGGATAAATTATTGCATGAATGTGTGAAAAAAATAAATCCCAATAAAAAAGGACTTCGCTGAAGTCCTTAAACGTGGTTTTAGTGTTTATTCCGTTATCCTTTATAACTATTCAGCAGTGCTGAAATTTTTTCTCTTGTTTTGGTGAGAACATCAATTGAAGTGTCGATAACAGGTGAAATGATTTCCTGATTAATTCCCTTTGCTAGGGTATCAACACCTACCATTGCTACAAATCCTATTGCAGCTATGGTTGCTAACCTGATATTTCTTGAACTGCTTTTCAGTCCGTTTTCAATTGTTGTGAAAGCCTGTTTTGTCATGTTTGCAAATGAAGAACCGGTTTTAGGATCAGCTTTTGAAGCAAGTTTGGCGAGTCCAATCGCGCCGAGCGCGCCGATTGTCCCGAGTGCCAATGTTCCAGCTCTTTCTCTTTCTTCCTGTACTTTTTGATTATTATTAACGGTAACTAAAATATTGCTTGTTTGAGGAATTTCAACCATGGTATTTGAAACAGACTGCAAAGCTGCATTTGTTGTTGCGCTTGCTTCGCTTCCCATAGCGCTGTATTGAAGATTTGCCGGAATGACTGCTTCACCGAAAGATACTCTCATTTATATTACTCCTTCCTGAATTTTTATTATAAATCCACGTATAAAAAATTTAATCTATATTACTAAAAAACGCTCAAGAAAAAAATTGACAGCATGATTGGAAAATCTTAAAAAATATTTACAATTTTCAAGCTCTCATATTATGGGTTGATTTTTGAGCCTGTTTTGCTCAAAAACAGACAAGTATCCTTGACTTTTACCCGATGGCTTTAATACAATAAAACTGCATCAATAAATCTCTTTTTTGAGAGGTTTATTAAAAATCTAAAATTGGGGCGTAGCCAAGTGGTAAGGCAGCTGGTTTTGGTCCAGCCATTCAGAGGTTCGAATCCTTTCGCCCCAGCCATTTTTTATTTTCAGATAAATTAACAAGTGCATCTAGCGGTCTTCTTAAGTCATATTCTAGATTTGAACCGTTGAAATATAAGTTCGAGAAAACTAAATTTATGATTTTTCGTTTTTGTTCATTTCCCGAACTTTCAAATAAAGTATATGACCTTGAAACCAAGTCTAAAAGGTATTCAAGGGTAATTGCAAAATCTTTATCAGCATCAACATGGTTATCCATTTTGACTTTAATATTATGCTGTTCTGCCCTAAGAGCATTTGCTTTTTTGTCATATTCATCCTTTGTAATACTCTGTTCGATTCTTACTTCAAGCAAAACATCAAGCTTTTTCTGAATTTCATCATATCGTCTTCTTAATACTTTTATTGAAGAAGCATTGAAAGCTTTTTTAGCTTCAAAGCTTGAGCGTATAGTATCCTTAATTTCTTGCAAAATGTTATCAGGAATGACCATACTTCTTAATACCTTTGATACAGCTTCAAGAGCCAGCTCATCTTTTATTGTTTTGCAGTTACAACCTTGCTTTGTGTTAGGTCTTAAATATACATACTTTCCTTTTTTAATTTCTGGGGTTACTGAACAGCCGCAGTTTTTACATCTTATTAAACCTTTAAAAATAAAGTCTGTTTTGGTTTCTTTAGAGTACACTTTACTTTTGCCTTCTCTTACCCTTTCGCATTCTCTGAAAAGTTCCTTTGACAGCAAAGGCTTATAAATATGAGGGTAAAGCTTATTTTTGTACCTCATAATCCCATAATAAAAAGGGTTTTTAAGAATCTTATCAATTTGACTTGTTGAGAGGTAGGTTTTTGTGTTAGTTTTATTTTTCAAACCCCATTCAATAGTCTTTTTTCTAAGCTCTTTAAGGGAATAAAGACCTGTCGCATATTCCTCGAAAATCCTTTTAACTAAGAATGCTCTTTCGGGGTCAAGCATTACATCAGAATTACCGTGTTCATCTTTAATATTTAAGTAGCCAACAGGCGCAGTTCCAAGAATAGAACCTTCCTGCAATTTTTTTTCAAATGAGCGTTTGACATTATCAGAAATGCAGTTTGTATAACTTTCAGCCATCATAACAAACATCTGATATGCCATTATTTGAGAACTATTTGCATTCTCGTCTAATATTTGACCTTCAACATTAAAATGCATTACAAGCTTTCCTGACCTCCTCAAAGTTTCAAGAGTAGGTACTTCTTTAAAACTTCTCTGCAATCTGTCTACTTTGTCGCATACAAGGGCTACTTTTTCTTTCTGTTGCTTTATAAAGTCAATCATTTTGTAAAATTCAGGTCTGTCGCCTCTTGTTGAGCTTTCAACAAGAACAAATTCTCTTATAATACTTAATTCTTTTCTTTCACAGTAGTTATGCAAGCGGTTAATTTGAGCATCTATCGAATGCCCTTCTTCTTGTTCTCTTGTCGATACTCTTGCTAAAATTACTGCTTTCATCACATAGAAGCCTTTTTCTTTATGTTGTAATCAATAGGAACTATATTTGATAAAGCATTTTCAATCTTTCTTTCGGATTCAAGCAGTTCAAAATTTGCCTGCATTCTTAAAAAATAACCTTTTGATAAACCAAAGTACTTTGTAAGACGTAAGTCAGTATCAGCAGTAATATTTCTCTGTCCGCGAATAATAGCATTAATGCGGTTAGAAGGTACTCCTAAAGCTTTTGCAAGAGCATTTTGAGAAAGCTCAAGGGGTTGCATAAATTCTTCTAGTAAAACTTCGCCTATATGCGGTATATCAAAATATTCAGTCATTTGTAAAACCTTATTTTGTTTAACTTGTATAAGTATTATACACTACGTACAATGTATAATCAATACTGCAAAATTATTTTTTAAAAGAAATTTTTTGATTAATGATAGTCAACTATCTCAACATCACAGGCATTATTACCATCCCAAACAAAGCAAATTCGCCATTTGTTATTTATTCTAATTGAATATTGTCCGCTTCTGTCACCTTTTAGAGTTTCCAAATAATTAGATGGTGGGCATTTTAGGTCAAGAATATCATTAGCAACGTCTATACTATGAAGTTTAACAAAAGCTCTCCTAAAAATTTCCGGCGGAAACTTTTTTGAACTAATTCTTTTAAAAATCTTTGCTGTTTCCTTACACTTAAATGACTTTATCATTTTGTTATACCTTCTCTTTTTAAGGATTGCATTTCCTGCAAGTCCACTTTAACACGCTTAAATACGCTATACAAATAATTTTCTTTTTCGCTAAATTGCATAAGTTCCTGCTTTAGCCTGTAATATGTCTTACTTGTCAAAATATTTTTTAAAGTTCTCAATCCTCCATTTTTAATCAGCTGTAAAGCTCCAATTATCTGTAGGGCTTTATTTTCTGTAAGTCCAATACTTTTAGCCTGATAAAATAATTCCTGTTCATTTTCCTGTGCAAGCATAACAACGCTTAAAGACGGTAAAATATGCTTTTCCCAAAAATGATTTAAAATCCTTTTTGATAATTCTTTATTAAACAAGCCGTGAAAAGTTGTTGCTTTAGGATTGCAGCCGCTTTCAAGCAGCATTTCCCTAATTTTCTTTTTGTTATTAAGTCTTACTTCCATGCGTAATACCTCGTTTTTAATAATTTCCTGTTTTGTAAAAAGGTTTAACTGAATATAATTATCTGTTTCAATAGCTCTTTTTTCGCTGATTCTTGCCTGTTCCAAATCCTTCATTTTGTCATAAAATGTTAACTCATAAGAATTTGTATGATAGCGTATAGCCTGCCCTTCGTTTCTAAAATCTGTATTTCCGGCATCAAGCCTTTTGGAAATATTAAGTTTTCTGATGGTATCAATAACAAGACTCGCTGATACCGTTTCAAGTTTTATATTTTTTCCGTAGTGCATGCCGGTAACTTCAGCGCATCTTAATTTTTCAATATTAACGCTTATGTTCATTTCTTTTAACTTTTGATGAAGTTTAATCAAAACCTTTTCAAAATCGGCTGTTTCCAGTTCATCAAAGTTATTTCCGAAAAGTAACTTTGGAGCAGAAAACTCGATTTTTAATGCAACAGAATAGCCGTGCATTACAATTCTTTTAGTCAATGTTAATCTGGGTTTATAATTGCCTTCTCTTAGTTCTGTTACTGTAGGGTTTTGTACACAGGAAATATAACCTTTTGATAGCCGATAATAAGGTTGTTCGTACAAATACCTTGCAGTTGGATTAAAGGCTTCATAATTCAAAACCCTAAAATCTTCCTGCGGTATAAGTAAAACGACCGTATCCAACATATTAACTGCTTTTCCTTTGATTTATTTCAATATCAATATTTATAAATTCCTCAATTAGACTGATAATGTTATTTTTAGCCTCAGCCAGCTCTTCTGATGGAAGAGGTTCTTTGTATAAGTTGTTTATCAATTTATCTAAATGATTCAAATTGTTTTTCCTTAACAAAAAAGCCGATAACCTTAAAACCCTTTTGGGCTTATGATTATCGGCTTGCTGGCTACTCTTTAACTCTGCTAGCTGACTAAATTTGGCTTGCTGGCTGTATTAAGTTTTAGTAATCTTCTTTTTTCGTTATGTATAAACCCTTTCTATTTCTGCCAAATTTAAGTACATACTCTTTTTTAATGCCGTTAATAATAACTTCAAAAATGAGCGGCAACTCATTAATGTTTAAAAATATTTTTTTTGCCTTCATATATTGACTCCTCCTAAGTCCATAACATTATTCAGCCAAATCACTTTTTAATGACCAGATACCTTCACCAACTCTTATGAAATCACCTTCTTTTAATATTTTCATCGTTGATTCTCTTGTTCTGTTTATTGCTGCTGCAATTTCCATAGTTGTCATTCTTTCATTAACCTTCAGCAACTCAGTTATTTCCTTCGATTTTTCCTCTCTTGCTTTTTTATGTCTGAGCAATGCTGACTGTTTTAATTTTTCTGACTTTTCAGTTGCAATTTTTGGAGGATTTTGGATTATACTGAGCTGTTTATCACAAGTCAAAAGGTCTCTTGCCTGTAAAAGCCTTTCTTTCTCGCCGTTAAGGTTTTGTATATCTCTCTCGATTTGCAACAGGTCGGAATCTATTCGTTTGACTACATCATCATAGGAACTACGCATGAAAGCACCTCCATTAGCCAACATTGACAAATTGGCGAAATTAGTTTATTTTATTGTTATCAAATTAATAGTTAGCTGGGAATACTAATTCCCAGTTTTTCTATTTTAAAAATAGTATAACACAGTTACTCAAGCATGCAAGGGTAATTGAGGTTTAGTTTTGTAAATAAAAATTTAAATAATATATGGGCTATATAATTGTATAAATGTTAATAAAGTTAATAAAGTTATTAAGTAACATTATCAGCCATTCTATAGTGTTATCAATGTATTACATCTATAACCATTAGTAATACATTTACACCTATATACACCTAAACAAACCATGATTTTATCAAATTATCATTTTTTCAGTTATGCAGTTGTAATAAAAAAACGGGTAATCAGTTTCAAAGAATAAAGTTATTCAATTCTTGTTTATATATCTTCCATTTAGGCATATACAAATCCATACAAGCAATGAAGTGGTCGTTATGTTTTCGTTCAAAAAAATGGAGCATTTCATGCAATATGATGTACTCTAAGTAAATTTTATTTTTTTTAGCTAATTCTAAATTTAACCATATTCTTTGAGCTTTGGGGTTACAAGTTCCCCAATTTCTTTTCATTTGTTTTATTCCAAATTCTTCAACTTTTATACAAAGCCTTTCTTCCCATTTTGCTATTAATGCCGGAATAAGTTTTCTTAGCTCACTACGATACCATGCCTGCATTATTCTTTGACGTTGATACTGGGAAGTAGTTTCTTTTACATACAAATCAATGTATTTCCTGCCTCGTATAACCACTCTTGGCAGTGTATCCTGATATATAACATTTAAAATATATCTTTTACCTTGAAAATAATGACTTTCTCCTGATACATACTCTCTAGGTGTTTGCCTTTCTTGATTTTCTATTTTTTCAATATTCTTTTTAACCCAGTTTAACTTAGATATTGCAAAGAGCCTTATTGCATCATCATCCAGTTTATCAGGCGCAGAAATTCTTATATTGCAATCCGGCGGATAGACAGCAATATGTATATTTTTGATGTTTTTTTTTGTAACATCAATAGTTAAATCATTTATTACAAGTCGGTTTTGCTTAGTATTCATTTTGATTTTCTACCAGTTCAAAAATGCGTTTTTGTTCCTCTGCGGTTTTAATAAATTTTTTAATAATATTTTCGACTTCTTTTCTTTTAAATTTATTCTCTCTCCATTTATCCTGCTTATTTGTAATAATAGCGTTATGCAGGTTTAGAGCAAGCTCTTTATTTTGTCCTAAGTTATCATATAGGGCTTGTAATGCTCGTGTTTTAATTTCAACAGGATAATCGGATTTATTGCTTCTGTTTTGTACAATTTTAGCAAGCTCTATAATCCTTGAAAGATAGGCTTTATAATTATCAGCCCCTTCTTTTCTTGCCTTTATAATTTCATCCAATAGAGCGGACATTTTTTCATAGTATTTAGGGTTTGTAAGGTATTCGCTGTTAACTACCTTGCGGATATTATTTTCTATAGTTTCAGCGACAGCTTTTTGATTTTTCTTTATACCTTCAGGAAGCGAATCTATTGCGCTTTCCCCGCGCTGTACAATTAATTCTATTAATGTCATATCATCAAAGTTTGAGATGATTTTGCTTTGCTCTGCATCGATATATGTATCAATCAAATAGCGCATATCAGGTTCATAACTTTTTAAATCAATATAATCACAGCTTCGCATTTTTATTGCTAATCTAAGTTGTTCATAGAATTTTACATCTTTTTTTATTGCTTCTATCTCTTTCAGTGAATAGCCTGCTTCTTCCAAATGGTCTGCAATAGCAACGTAAGCCCGAATTAAAGCAGAAGTATATTTATATAAGTCTGTTCTTTTTCTGACATTTTCAATTGCTTCGCGGTTATCACCCGCGAAATACTCATAATATGCTTCTTCGTCTTTAGGTTCTTGTACTCCTTCGCACAACAGCTTAATTCTATCTAAAGCATTGTCTAAGTCTTCCCTTGCTTTTTCAATTCGATTTTTTAAAAGCCCTGTTATGTCTTCTTTGTCATAATTTGCAAAAACTTCGGTTGTGTAGTCATTTACTGCGCTTTCCAAGCTCTTAAATAAATCTTTATAGTCGATTATGTAACCATAATCTTTACTTTCGCCGTCAAGTCTGTTTACCCTGCAAATTGCCTGAAAAAGCCCATGGTCTTGCATATTTTTATCAATGTATAAATAGGTTGCAGAGGGAGCGTCAAAGCCGGTTAAAAGCTTATCAACAACAATTAGAAGCTTCATCTGAGCAGGTTCTTCAATGAATTTTCTTTTTGCTTCTTTTTCAAAAGCTTCTATATCCTGACCGTCCAACATTTCCATATAAGTTGAATATTTTTCAGCTCTCTCTGTTTCAGTATCTTCTCCGGTATCTTCAAGTTTAATGTCGTTCTTTGACGGAGCGTAGGAAGTTATTATTGCGCATTTCTTCAATCCGCTTTTTCGGAAAAGTTCATAATACTTGCAAGCTTCGTAAATACTTCCGGCAACAAGTATTGCTGTTCCTGTATCGTCCATTAAGCGGCTTTTTGTTTCCATATCCATCCGAATATCGGCAACAATTTTTTCCAAGCGGGAGCGGGAACTTAAGACTTTTTGCATTGTTCCCCATTTTTTCTTTAATTCGGTTTTGGCGTTCTCTGTTAAGCCTCTTGTTTTAGCTTCAAACCAAGTATCAATTTTATCCTGCGCTGTGATGAACTGGTTTACATCTCTTGCTTCATATCTAAGGTCTAATATAACTTTATCTTTAACCGCTTCGTTAAATTTATAAGTATGAATATAACCGCCGAATATTTCCAGACTTGTTTCTTTATCGGTTTTTAACAGAGGTGTTCCGGTAAAGCCTATAAAAATAGCATTTTCCGGCAAAATCTTTTTCATTGCCCTGTGCAGTTTGCCTGATTGTGTCCTGTGGCATTCATCGACAAAGACATAAATATCGCCTTTAGCATAAAAGTCTTTTGGCAAATTGGCTTCTATCTCTTTTATGTATTCTTCATAATCTTTGTCTTCTGCTTCTGTTTTGCGTCCGAACTTATGTATAAGCGAACATATAATAGTGCTTTCCCTTGTATTCAAAACATCCAACAAGTCTTTGCCGCTTGTTGTTCTTCTGATATTCTCATCAACATCGTTGAATACTCTTTCTATCTGTTCGTCAAGTTCCTCTCTGTCAGTTATAACAAGAATTCTTCCGTTAGAATTAAATTCTTTAATCCATTTAGCAAGCCAAACCATTGTTAAGCTCTTACCGCTTCCCTGAGTATGCCAAATAATTCCGCCCTGTTTTCTGTTGATGTTTTTTTGAGCGGCTTTAACTCCGAAATACTGATTTGGTCTGCAAAGTTTCTTCTTGCCTGCGTCAAATACGATAAAATCGTTAATAAATTCCAAAAATCGTTCTTGGCTAAACATTTGCAGGATTTGTTTATCCAAAAGGTTTACAACATCTGTAAAAACAGCATTTTCTGACTTTAAATCCTCTTTCCAAGATAAATAAAATTTGTCTATTGTTTCGACAGTGCCGTATTTAAGCCCTTCTGAATCATTGCCTGCCGTGATAATCTGTATTGTTGTAAAAAACTGTCTTATAAAATTCTGATTGCCGATACTTTGACGGATGCCTTCGGCAACTGAAACGGTTGAGCGTTTAAGCTCAATAACAGCAAGGGCAATGCCGTTAACATAAATAACTATGTCCGGTCTTTTGTTCAATTGTCCGTTAATTGTTACTTCTTCGGCTATGTAGAAATTATTATTTTTTATGTTTTTCCAGTCGATTAATTCAACTGTTTGTGTATGTTCGCCTATTTCCGCTTTAACTTTAACGCCGTAGCGAAGCATGCTGTAAACTTCTTTATTGGCAGAATACAAGCCTTTGGCAAGGTTTGAAGCTGTATTATTTAATTGAAACAATGTTTTCTTAATAAGGTTTTGGTTATAACCGCGTTTTTGCAGGTATTTCCTAAGTAAATCCTCTTCAATATTGCTGTTATTCTCTCTGTCTGTCCAGTTGCCTAAATATTTATAGCCAAGTTCTTTGCCCTGAAACAATTTGACTATGCGGTTCTGAGTAATTCTTTCAATATCGCCTATATTGCTCATACCAACCTCGTTTTGCCGGTTAATAATTCCTGCATCATGCCGGTTTTAAGGGATTTATATTTATTTAGCTGTTCTTCAAGTTTTTCTATTTCTGTGTCCATATCGCTCAGGATTTGGGCAATTCTTTTTTGTTCATATAAGTTAGTACTAAATGTAATTTTATATTTTTTAACTTGAGGTACGGTTAATTGAGGGACACCTGTTGATTCATTTGCAAAATTAATTCTACTACAGGCATATCCCATATATTTTGTGTCAATACCTTTAAAAGGTATTGCAGTAATAAGTCTAACTATAGGTGTGAAATATTTATCTCTATAAAATACTTTTCCTACGTCACCACGCCCTGTTATAGTAATAGCTTCATTTTCGATTGTATATTTGGAACTATAACCATAAATTCCTTCATTTGTTAAAGCATTTGCATATATAGGGTAAGGATATTCACATGTTTTAATCGAAGAAAAAGATTCTTTGTCAACATCACCACCAGCTGAAAATTCAAAAATTTCATCCAAAAACTTTTCTTCCCACCCTTCTTTAGGCTTCAAAAGCTCCTGCATAGCACCTGTTTTGATGTTGCGTTTTTTGTCAATAAGGGCTTGAGTTTTTTCTATCAGTTCGTCCGTATCGCTCAGGACTTGAGCTATGGTTTGTTGTTCAGGGAGAGGAGGAAGCAACATTGTGAAGTTTTTTACTATTTCGACATTTAAATTAGGTACACCACCGCCTTGAAAAACTCCATTTTGAGCCTGTTTTTTACAAAAAGCACTGTTTAATAAATGAACATAAAAGGGTGGAAAGCATTCTTTGCACATTCTTAAGTGGGTTAAACTGACATAAACACTAAAGTCATTATCAATATTTACTAAAGCCGCTTGTCCATAACCAGCACCTACACGTGAATATAAAATATCATTACGTTTAGGTTTTGTTTTTGTAGTCAACTGTTTATGCAATTCTTGTGATATTAATTTAAAATTATCAAAAATTAGTTTTCCATCAGACACGTTTTGAGCTGATAAAAAAGGAATACCTTCATTAACATATTTGGGAGTGCTTGCAATACCACATTTTATAAATTCAGTTATATCGTCAAATTGAACCATTTCCCAATCTTCAGGAATTATCCAGACATCAATCTGCTTATAGCCCTGTTTGGTTATTACGGCATCGCTCATACACAAGCAAACCCCATTTTTGCCAAATGCTCGGTTACTTTTTGGCTTAATACCTCAACATCATTTGCTAACTGTGGCAGAGGGCAAGCATACCTTTCTGCAAGCTCTTTTATTCTTTGTGTAAGGTTTTGAGAAATATTTGTTATTTCGGTTTCTATGCCGGAAGACAATGAATCCAGCCACTTATCATAAATTACAAGTTCCTTGATTTCTTCAACCGACAACACTTTGTATTTTTTAAGGACTTTGTTATCCAGCTCTTCTTTAGCTTTTGTTATTGATTTTTTAAAATCCGATTCTTCTTCCAAATAGTTTATATATTGCTGAATTACTTTTATTTCTTCTTCATTGCCTTTGCCGGCTCTAAATGCTTTTAATGCCGATTGAGCAACACCTTTTGAGATATTTCCGGCATCGTTTTTTAGCTCTTCCAAAATACCGTCTTCACCGCTATGTTCTTCAACAAGTTCTTCCTTTAAACTTATAATTGTTTCTAATTGCTGTTCCAGTTCTTCAATTTTTTGCTTTTCAGGTATGAAGTAACGGTTTATTAGCAGTTCCGCAGGTATAAGGTCACAAACAAATTTTGATTTCTTTTTGTTTTTATCCAGAAATACTTCTGTAAACTCAATCTTCCAGCCAATCCTCGACAAGATGTAGACATCATCCTGCATTGTTTCGTTCCAATAAGTCATCAAGTGCTGATAAATGTCATATTTGTCTATTAACTTTGTATTTCCGTAAGTTTCCAGCAAATTATCTGCAAGACTGGGAATAAGCTGTTTTGGCTTTGTGCCTATGGAGATATTTTTTAATGCTTCAATATTATTGTTTTTCCACGCTTCAAACAGCCCTTTGAATTGCGCTAAAAATTCAACAAACTGGTTATTATTGCAAATAGTATTCTTTATTTCGTCCTTACCAATATTTAAAAGGCTGTAGCCTTCTCTGTAAGACTTGAATAATTGATTCTTCAGGGAAGGGAATACTTCCCAGTATTTATTCAGGTTTTCTATATCAAAATCAGGAATACCGCCTTTTAAGTGAGCTTCTATGTCTTGAATATCTTCAGGCTCTTGGCTGTCAATGTATCTAGGAATATTAAGGTTGTACTCATTTTTTTCTATCTCTTCAAAACCAACCATTCTTGAATATTTAGGAATTTCAAGCTGATTGTTGAAAGTATCAACAATTTTTCTTATATCCTGTTCTCTAAGACGGTTTTTATTGCCGTCCTTTATAAAGCCTTTGCCTGCATCAATCATAAATATGCCTTTACGGGTTTCGGCATGTTCTTTATCAAGAACTATAATACATGCCGGAATACCTGTTCCAAAGAACAAGTTAGGAGGTAAGGCAATTATGCCTTTTATGAATCTTCTTTTAATAATTTGCGTTCTGATTTGAGCTTCTACGTTGCCCCTGAACAGAACGCCATGCGGCAAAATAACAGCTCCCTTGCCGTTGGATTTAAGAGATTTTATTATATGCAGTAAGAATGCATAATCACCGTTTTTTTGCGGCGGTACTCCGTAATCTTTGAATCTTCCGAATTTATCATTATCAGGGCTAAATCCATCTGACCAAGATTTATAAGAAAAAGGCGGGTTAGCAACGACATAGTTAAAAGACTGCAATGTACTATCGTTGTCCTTAAAAAACGGAGCTGCAAGGGTGTTATCCTGATGAATCATAGCACCTGCATGGTTATGCAAAATCATGTTCATTTTTGCAAGGTTGCTTGTTGCATTATCTTTTTCTTGTCCGTAGATAGTGATTCCATGCGGAGCTTCATCTGCAACTTTCAACAATAAAGAACCGCTGCCGCAAGTAGGGTCATATATGGATTCCGATTTATTTTTGGATTTGATTACTCCAATAACTTTTGCCATTATTCTTGATACTTCTGCGGGTGTATAGAACTGACCTTTACTTTTACCGGATTCCGTTGCAAAATGCGACATTAAATATTCATAGGCATCGCCAAGAATATCATCTCCCTGTGCTGTATTTTTAGTAAAGTCAAGGTCTTCTGATTCAAAAATGGAAATAAGACCTGTTAAACGGTCAACCATTTCCTTGCCTTTACCCAGTTTTGCTTCATCGTTAAAATCTGCATCTTTTGTTACTTCGTGCAAATCATTAGCATTGGCAATTTTAGTAATGATTTTATTCATTTCATCACCAATGTTTTTTTGATTTTTCAGCATGACCATATCGTCAAAGCTTGCGCCTTCAGGTACTTCTATAAGAGAGTTTTTATCAACTTTAACCTTGTCAGATATGTATTTTACGAATAATAGTATTAAAATATAGTCTTTGTATTGAGATGAATCCATCCCGCCCCTGAGCTTGTTGCAACTTTCCCATAAAGAACTGTATATTTCGCTTTTTTTCTTAGCCATAGTTATTTAACCCACGCAACTAAATAAGTTAAATTCTATCATGCAAAAGACCGGCTTAATAGAACTTATAAATTTTAATTATAATTTCAATTTATGATGCAATTAATTGTTTTATAATTGGAATAAAAGGTTGGAGAGCTATTATGTTGTCATAATATTTAGTTCGGATTTCATCAACTAGGGGCAGAGAATTCAAGCCCAATCTTAAATTGGGCTTTTTTGTTATACATTATTTTCGCTGTAATTAAAATTCTATTTAGAGATATTAATTATTTGCATTAAAATTAATAAGGCACTGCGAAACCTTTGAGAATGCCAATATGTCAGGTGGTTATGACTAAATCTTTGAAATTATCTTTGAGAGAAGTCCGATTAGTTGTTAGATATAACACCTGGCATTTTTTTATTAAACTTTTAGCTTTGTGTATAACACTTTCACCGTTCAAAGCCTCATTAATAGGTTTTGCGGCACGTGTTCGGGCGACATTTTATTTTATTTTTAAATACAAAAAACACAAAAAAATAACAGAGATTCGGAAATTTGCTCAACACTGCGGCAGCAATCTGCCGAAATGGTTATTTGTGTATAAATTTCTTGTACAAAGAGAAACCGATAACCTATGGTGCTTACTGTTTCACGAAGTCCCTAATCAATTACAAAAATATATTTCGATTACGAATAAAGAATTATTGGAAAATGCTTTAACCTCTAAAAAAGGCGCCGTACTGCTAGGGATGCATTATGGACCTGCTTTCACGAGGTTTTTGCTGAAAAGAGAAAATATTCATATTAAAACATTGATACTCAGCAATCACTTCAAAAATCTGGAAAAATACCAGTCCAAAATTATAAAACCTTTGATATTAAAAAAAGACAAATTTTCGGAAGACAACGAAAATTATATTGAAGCCGTAAAGTATGAACGAAAATTAATTAAATCATTAAAAGAAGGCATTCCTGTAATGATTTATGCAGATTTTATAGGACCTTACAAAAAAGGAATAACAGAAAATTTTTTTGGACTTCTTATGGAAATAAGCTCTTTTCCCTTTAAACTTGCTTTAAAATACGATGTTCCCGTCTTTTTATGCTCTTATAAAAAGGCTTTAAAAGGTGTTTATGACCTGAACTTTGTAAAAATAGAGGATTTTAACTCGCCTGAAGAAGGCGTACAAAAATATCTCGGGCTGCTCGAGCGCAAAATTCTTGAATATCCTTTCATGTGGGAATATGTTCCGGATTTTTTGAAATGGTTTTCAATACCCCAATCAAAATAAGTCCCGCTGTGTATTTTTTTAAAATTTTTTCACAAAAAATGAATTTTTTTCTTACTTTTGTTATATTTTTATTTATATAAACATAATCAAACTAATGGGGTGTCGCCAAGTGGTAAGGCAGCGGGTTCTGGTTCCGCCATTCGAGGGTTCAAATCCTTCCGCCCCAGTTTTTTAATGCGGTTGTTGATATTTCAAACTAATTTTGCTGATATGTGTACTGCCAGTTAAATTTTTTAGCCATTTCAGTCCACATATAATGTCTCCATGCTTCATCTGTTTCAGGGATTTCTATATCGGAATAATCTAAGCTTGTCGGCAAATTGCGTTCATGAGCAAAATATTTACGGTTTTTAAAAGAATCAAAAGCATTAATTTTAATAAACTCCAATCCCCCGATAGCTTGAGGAAATGTCATTGTATAACTCTCGGTTGGCGTTACTGCTGTTATTTTTTTAATTCCCCAATCAAGGGCACTTAGTATATCATCACGAGTTAATGTTCTGACTCTGGGATTAGGATGATTATGAATTACCCACTTTCCTTTAAGAAAGGGGATTTGGCTTTTTGGTACGTGAATATTGTCCCTGTTGCCGCTTATTCTAAACAGCTCTTTATCAGTTGCAGGGTCAATAATTACAGCTATTTCTTCCGGTTTGTCTCTGATTTCATCTTCTATTTTCATAGCCAAAACAGATTCAACATTTCCGAAGGAATAATCAGGTTTTTTCATGGTTGGCTGAAAATGCTTGTTTTGAGATTTGATTGGGCAGTATATCAAATTATTTAATTTCATTAATAAATAGCTTTTTAATTATTGGACATTAAAAATAAAACAAACAGTCACTAAAAATTGCCTAAATATGCAAAAATTCTTTGTCGATAAATCGATATGTTTTAAAACAATGATTTAGGAATAAAATATACTTATAAAAACTAATGAGAAACAAAAATGAACTATCAGGAAAACATCACCGCTTTAATCGGCAAAACCCCTTTGGTTAAGCTCTCAAAATCAAAATATAATCTCTTTGCCGATTTATATTTTAAGCTTGAATACTTCAACCCGGGAAGCTCAGTGAAAGACAGAACGGCGATGAGTATGATAGAGACAGCCGAAAGGGAGGGCAAAATAAAACCTCATAAAACTGTTTTGATAGAACCTACAAGCGGAAATACCGGAATAGCTCTTGCATACATATCTGCTGTTAGGGGATACAGGTTAATACTCACCATGCCAGAAACCATGAGCATTGAGAGACGTATGTTGTTAAAGGCTTTCGGGGCTGAACTTGTTCTTACTCCGGGAAGTCTCGGAATGAAAGGCGCAATAGAAAAATGTTCTCAGCTTTTGAAAGAAATCCCGAATTCACATATGTTGGATCAATTCAGCAACCCTGCAAATCCTGAAATACACAGGAAAACTACTGCAGAAGAAATATGGAAAGACACGGACGGCAAAATTGATATTTTTGTTGCCGGAGTTGGAACAGGCGGAACTATAACGGGCGTTACGCAAACTATAAAAAGCAAAAAGCCTGATTTTAAAGCCGTTGCGGTTGAGCCCGCCGCAAGCCCTGTTTTGTCGGGCGGACAAGCCGGTACTCATAAAATTCAGGGCATAGGAGCGGGATTTGTTCCAAAAGTTCTTAATTTATCCCTTATTGACGAGATTTTTAAGGTCACCGATGATGAGGCAATCACAACGGCAAGAGAATTTGCAAAACGAGAAGGCATCTTGTGCGGGATTTCAAGCGGAGCCGCCGCATTTGCCGCAATTGAGGTTGCAAAAAGAAAAGAAAATTCAGGCAAAGTTATTGTTGCCCTGCTTCCCGACTGCGGAGAAAGATACTTAAGCACCGTGCTTTTTGAGCATTTAAAAGACTGAGGAAGAGAATAAATGAGCAAAATCAAAGTCATCATAAACGCAGAAGAAAAAGAAATCGGTATGGATACGACTATTAAGGATATTTTGGCTCAAATGAATATCAAGAGCCCGATGATTGCCGTTGAAAAAAATCTGGAAATTGTTCCTAAAAGCGAATTTGATAATATTCTTAACGAAGGAGACAGGCTCGAAATAGTCGAATTCTGCGGGGGCGGATAAGAATTTAAAGCTGATAACCGAAAGGATATAAATATGAGATTTGATACGATTGCTCTGCACGGCGGACAGGAACCCGATAAAGATACACATTCAAGGGCAGTGCCTGTATATCAGACAACGGCGTATGTTTTTGACAGTACAGAACACGCGGCGGAATTATTTAACCTTGAAAAATCGGGGAATATCTACACAAGGCTCATGAACCCGACAACAGATGTGCTTGAAAAGAGAATAGCAATGTTGGAAGGCGGGGTTGGGGCTCTTGCAACTTCTTCCGGCATGGCGGCGATTACTTATGCAATCCTTAACATAGCAAAACCCGGTGACGAAATTGTTGCTTCATCAGCACTTTACGGCGGAACTCATACTTTGTTTTCATATACCCTTGCAAGGTTGGGGATTAAAACAACATTTGTGCAGTCTGACGATGCGGCGGATTTCGAAAAAGCAATTACCGGCAAAACAAGACTTATTTATGCCGAAACTCTTGCCAACCCCAAGCTAAACGTATTAGATATTGCCGAAATCTCAAAAGCGGCGCATAAATATAAAATTCCTCTTATTGTTGACAATACCGTTCCTACACCGTACCTGCTTAAGCCTTTTGAATACGGGGCAGATATTGTGGTTCACTCGGCAACCAAGTTTCTGGGCGGACACGGGACATCTCTTGCCGGTTTGATAGTAGATTCAGGCAAATTTGATTGGGAAGCCTCGGGAAAATTCCCCGAGCTTGTAAATCCGGACCCTAGCTATCACGGCATGAGCTACACAAAGGATTTTGGGAAATCAGCTTATATAACTAAATCAAGGGTTAACCTTTTAAGGGATACCGGAGCGGCATTGAGCCCTTTCAATGCATTTTTAATCCTTCAGGGGATAGAGACGCTTCATCTGAGAATGGAAAGACACTCGCAAAACGCCCTTAAGGTTGCGGAGTTTTTGCAGGGGCATAAAAACGTCAATTGGGTTAACTATCCCGGTTTAAGCGACAGCAAATATTACGATGTTGCTAAAAAGTACCTGCCCAAAGGACAGGGAGCCATAATAGGCTTCGGGATAAAAGGCGGAATTGAAGCGGGCAAAAAATTTATTAACAGCGTAAAACTCCTCTCTCACCTTGCAAATATCGGAGATGCCAAATCTCTTGTTATTCATCCCGCAAGCACAACGCATCAGCAGCTTTCCGCAGAGGAAAAAATTTCTTCGGGAGTTACCGATGATTTTATCAGGCTCAGTATAGGCATTGAAGATGTCCAAGATATTATCAAAGACATAGATCAGGCTTTAAATAAGTCATGCAGTTAAAGCATTATGTTTGAAATTATTGATGACAAAGAACTGAAACAAAAGCTTTATAATCTCTCAGAGTTGTTAAAGACCTGTGAGAAAGCTCTAACAGCTTTTTCAGGGGGTATTGACAGCACTCTTTTGTCGTTTTTGGCAACGCAAATTCTGGGAAAAAATGCCTTAATTGTCACGGTCAACTCGGAATTCCTTGCAAAAAGGGAACTGAGCGAGGCATGCTCACTGGCAAAGGAATTGGGATTTAATCATAAAATAATAGACTTTAATATCCTCAATAACCCTGATGTAAAAGCGAATTCTCCTCTACGTTGCAAGTTTTGCAAAGAAACAATAATAGCAAACCTGAGAAAAACAGCAGATGAGTATGGAATTGAAAACATAATCGAAGGTTCTAATATTGATGATTTAGAAGACTATAGACCGGGTTTTGAAGCCGTAAAAGAAATGAACGTGAAAAGCCCCTTTATTGAAGCAGGTTTTACAAAGCAGGATATTAGGGAAGCTTCAAAAGCCTTTGGACTGTCCAATTGGAACAAGCCCGCATCCGCCTGTCTTGCTTCAAGAATACCTTACGGCACTGAAATTTCACAGGAAATGCTCAAGCAGATTGAAGAAGCGGAGCTTTTTATCGAAAACTTGGGTTACAGAGGTTTTAGAGTGCGTCACCTCGGTGAAACGGCAAAAATTGAGCTTGATAAAGCCGATATATCGAAATTCGTTTCGGAAAATCTTGATACAGTTACAATTAAGTTGAATAATATCGGTTTTAAGTCTGTCTGTGTGGATTTAGAAGGATACAGAACCGGAAGTTTAAACAATGAGTTGAGGAAAGAATATTTAAATGTCTGATTTGGAAAGATACAGCAGAAATATTTTGATAGATTCAATCGGTGAAGAAGGTCAGCTAAGACTTTTACGCTCAAAAGTTCTTGTTGCCGGCGCAGGCGGTCTTGGCTCGACTGTTATTGCCAATCTGGCGTCTCTGGGCATAGGCAGCATCGGGATTGTTGATAACGATAAACTTGAATTATCCAATCTCAACAGACAATATATTCATAAATACGGAAATCTCCTCAAAAACAAAGCCGAATCTGCTGAAATCTGGATAAAAGAATATAATCCCGATGTAAATATCGAAATCTTTCCAATCAGGCTTGATAATAATAACTGCAAAGAAATTATTTCAGCTTATGATGCAGTTATTGACTGTTTTGATTCTTACGAATCGAAGTTTATGCTTAACGAAGCCTGTGTTAAAAACAATAAACCGTTTGTACACGGCGGTGTTAAGGAGTTTCAGGGGCAGGTGACTACAATTATACCGAACAAGTCGGCTTGCTTAAAATGCCTGTTTCCTGAAGATATCAGTAACAGCTATGCAGCAAAAGGAATTGTCAGTCCCACAGTGAGTGTTATTGCCTCAATACAGTCAATGGAAGTCTTAAAATTACTTTTGGGACTTGGAGAGCCGTTAATAAATAAGCTGCTGGTTTTTGACGGATTGAAGCAGGATTTCAGAAAAGTTGCCTATACAAGGAATGTTAACTGTCCGATTTGCGGGTAAAATATTGTTTACAGGAGGTTTTATCTATGACGGAAAAAACGATAAACCTTATTATCGAAGGCATGCACTGCGCAAACTGTGCTCTCGGTATTGAAAAAAATCTCAGAAAGCTCGGCGGCATACTTTATGCAGCGGTTAGCTTCAGTAACTATTCGGCGTCAGTTAAGTATGATGAAAATATAATAACCTTAAAAGAAATCATAGAAGCAATAAAAGACCTCGGGTACACTGCAAAGGAAGACAAAAAAAGCATTTTTGAAAATCGGGAATATTTGAACTATAAAAGGCAAAAAAACAATCTTATTTTTTCAATCCTGCTGACCGTACCGATAGTTGTAATCAGCATGTTTAATATTGAAATTCCTTATAAAAACTTTGTTCTGTTTATTTTGACTTCCTTGATTATGTTTTTTCCCGGCAGGCAGTTTTTTACCGGCACTTATAAATCCCTGAAAAATAAAATGGCGGATATGAATGTTTTAATTGCCGTAGGAACGGCTTCTGCATATATTTTCAGTGTGGTTTCGGCTTTTTTTCCTCAATTTTTTAATTCTTCCGAAATGGAAAATCACTTATATTTTGAAGTTTCGGCAGTGATAATAACTTTGATTATAACCGGAAGAACCATTGAAGAAGCCGCAAGAAGCAAAACGTCAGATGCAATTAAAAAGTTAATTGACCTTCAGCCTAAAAAAGCACATATAGTTGATAAAGACGG
>CAZEDP010000005.1:0-24236 GCA_964511035.1 uncultured Gammaproteobacteria bacterium | reverse complement strand
AGGTTTGCTGATAGCGGCATCAACATTCACAATTTCACAGGTTTTTGCTGACAGCGCTTGGGATCAGGCACAGGATACTGCTTACTGGGGACAGGAAGCTGTAAACAGCAATTCCGATGAAGATGCAAGAGCTAAAGCAGGTTGTGGTTTTGATTACAGTTGTGACTCAACAGTTGTTGATTTAAGGGGAGCAGGAGATCATCCTACACCGCAACTTTTGAGAACATCCGACGATAACGACAATCCTTATATTCCGCAGCAGTACAGAAGTTTACACACAACTCCTCCCCCAATGCCGTAAGCAATAAATTTTAATTGTTATAATAAAGGTTATGGATATCCATAACCTTTATTTCTGGGATAAGTTAAACGTATAAGGAAAATCATATGTGGTACAACGTAATTTTAATTTTGGCTTTAATTATAACTGTTTTCATCGGTTATACAGGATACACATCAGCACAGGAAAACAGCAAGCCTGACACTTCGGCTCTGGACCAGCTGTCAAAAATAGATTACAACTCACTCCTTGAACAGCTGCCTCCACCTCTTGATATGCAATCAGACAGACCTATCGGAGCGATGTGCTATAAGGTTTCATCACAGCCGCCGAGAATGGAATACACATGCCCTGTATGCGGAGAAATGACCTTATATCCTGATTTTACTTCAGTTCCGGTCGATAATATGCCGTATTACAGAAATCTTGTTAAAAGAATAACCAAAATAGACGTTAAACTTGACGAATCGCAGCTTTGCGAAGTATGCAACCCTAAAGCTGAAGACAGAGTTTTATGTTTAATTGTTAAAACGCCTAAATCAGCAGAGCCCAAGAAAACTTGCAATATAACAGATGATGACATTAACCTGCTTTATAATTATTCGGAAGGAAAAACCACTCACACATACATTTTGGGTACTTTTCCGATAAATAAATTCAAATCGAGACTCGAAGAGCTTTTAGGTTATAAAATTAATCTCAAACGATAGTTCAAATTACAAAGCAATTTTTTTCATGTTCAGTTTTTAAATTATTGATAAAACTGATTTGATAAACATGAAAATATCTTTGCAAAACATCTCACTTAATTTTACCGGTAAATACATAAGAAGAAATTCCGACTAGACAGATGAAGAATTTAAAATACGCGATGACAGAGACCAACAATCATGGGACAGCTGGATAAAACGTTATAAAGAAATGAAAAACGACCCAAATGAACCTAAAGTCAGCATAATTGACGGAAATGAGCCCATAAGCAAAATACCTGAAATTGATCTGGGTGATATTCAAGGACCCGACGGCACGACAATGAGAGAGAAATATCCTGAAATAGAATAATTTTCAAAATTTTTCTAAAGCATTTATTTCTTTTGTCTGGTGCAAACTATATTAATCAGGTTTTGGTTTGGATATTCAAGCCTTACCCAGTCCAACGCCCAATAATCAAACCAGTCAACCGTTCGGTCTGTGCAGTTAATTCTTTCATCGAAATAATCAGTGCTTGTTTTGAGAACAACTTCATAACGACCGCTGTTATCTTTTATTACCGAATCAAGATCGACATAAACGCCTTTATTATCAATAATCTCGCCGGTTTCTCCGTTATAATAATTCTCGTCAAACATGATCCAGTCTTCGGCAAACGCAGGCATAATCTGTTTCAGACATGCCGCTAACATTAAAACTAAAAACAATGTTTTGATAAGTCTAAACTTTCTCATGTTATTGCTCCTTTAGTTAGTTATATTCACAACTATAAGCTGAATTTATTTTAACAATTATACTTTGAATATCAACAACACAGTTTAGCAAGAGAACTTATTGTAAAGATTTTGTAATTATTATTTTTTTTAATTTTCTCGATAAATTTTCATAAAAAATCACTTAAATTATTTTAAGTTTTTATAATTATTCAAATAAAAAAATGATATTTAGAATAATCACTTTAATATTTATAAATTTTTCAGAAATTTGTGATTTTTGTAAAAATCTTTTGAAATGCTGATTGCTTGACAATACGGGTATCAATTCGGATACTTGGATTAATACGAGTTAATTTTAAAAGAAAAAATACTGTAATGAAGCAGCTACAAATATATAGCTGTAGTTAGGCATTGTTATAATTTGTGAGGCGAGGCAAATGAACAAATTTTTAAAGACATTTTCAATGACGTATCAAAGTACATCAAACAAATTCTGCTCATTAAAGGTTAAAACATCCTTTAATTTTGCTCTGATGTCAGCGGTTCTAATCAATTTATTATGTTCTTCAGGCGCTGTATTAGCAAAAGATGCAGATATGCAAATTCTAAACATTAATTCTGGTGACACATCATGGATGCTTCTTTCTACTGCGTTGGTTATGCTTATGACGCCGGGACTTGCCTTATTTTACGGAGGAATGGTCAGGCGAAAAAATGTGCTGGGAACAACTATGCAGAGTTTTATAGCATTAGGAATAATTTCTGTTTTGTGGGTAATTTTTGGTTATAGCTTGGCATTTGGACCTGATGTTAATCACGTTATCGGTAATCTCGACTGGGCATGGCTGAAAAATGTCGGTTTTGCTCCGAATCCTGATTATGCGGCTACAATTCCGCATCAAACATTTATGATGTTTCAGATGATGTTTGCAATTATAACACCTGCTCTGATTTCAGGGGCATTTGCAGAGAGATTCAAATTCAGCACATACCTTATTTTTCTAATCATTTGGGTTACGTTTATTTATATTCCGATAGCTCACTGGGTATGGGGTGTTGGCGGCTGGTTGAGAAATTTGGGCGTATTGGATTTTGCAGGCGGTTTGGTAGTTCATATCAGCTCCGGTTCAGCTGCTTTAGCAGCAGCAATCGCAGTCGGTAAAAGAAGTAATCCGTCTAAAGAACCTTTTGTTCCACACAACCTGATATTGACGCTTATTGGCACAGGTTTATTATGGTTCGGCTGGTTCGGTTTTAATGCAGGCAGCGCCGTTAGTTCGGGGACTTTAGCTTCTTCGGCATTTACCGCGACACACATGTCAGCTGCAACGGCAACATTATCCTGGCTGATTATCGAATGGCTTCACAGAGGAAAGCCTACGGTATTAGGTGCCGCGTCTGGTGCAGTGGCAGGTCTTGCCACAATTACACCTGCATCAGGTTTTGTCGGACCGGTCTTTGCCATGATTATAGGGTTAATTGCCGGCGCATTATGCTACGCGGGAATAAATTTAAAAAACAAATTCGGCTACGATGATTCTCTTGATGTTGTGGGTGTCCATGGAGTTGGCAGTACATGGGGTATCATAGCAACAGGCTTATTTGCATCGAAGGAAATCAATTCACTCGGTAACAACGGACTGTTCTTTGGAAATGCCTCCCTTTTGGGCGTTCAGATTTTGGGCGCATTAGTTGTCTGGGTTTATTCATTCATATTGACATTATTAATACTCAAAATACTTGATAAAATTATGGGACTCAGAGTAAGTAATGATGATGAGATTGCCGGTTTGGATATCAGCCAGCACGGTGAAAGAGGATACTCTTTCTAGCTGTCTTATTGGATTATTTATAATAACAGAGGATTTGATATGAAAAAAGTTGAAGCAATAATAAAACCCTTTAAGTTAGATGACGTTAAATACGCGCTTAATGAAATTGGTATTCAGGGAATGACGATTACTGACGTAAAAGGTTTTGGCAGGCAAAAAGGCTTTGTTGAGGTCTATCGCGGAGCGGAATACGATATTTCTTTCATTCCTAAAATCAAAATTGAAGTCGTTGTTACAGATGAAATTCTTGATAAAACAATAGAAACAATCAGAGAAAGTGCAAAGACCGGAAAAATCGGCGACGGAAAAATCTTTGTATATTCTCTGGATGAAGTTATTCGAATAAGAACAGGCGAAACAGGAAAAACTGCAATATAAAAATGCAGTGCACAGTTCAAAAAATAATTTAACACTTGAGCAGTACACAAATAAAGCGTTAAGATAAATTAAAACGAATTTTTTCAGATTAATAGAGCATTTACAGTAAATTATGAAAAAACCTGTCAGCTTTTTTGTAAATATTTTTTTTTATCAGTTTTAATGCATTTTATAGGCCAACAAAGAAAAAAGGAGCATTATAATTCTGACGAGTGATTTCATATCCGCAAATAACCCTATTAAAAAGAATAAGATAACATTTGCGGCAAATCCTATTCCTCAAAATGTATGTAACAAAATAAAATCTCGGATGTTAAATGCGAAATCAATTGATATATTTTGTCATTCAGCTCCTGATGAAGATACATTGAATTCTGCTCAAACTCTGGCTCTTTGGTTAAAACCGCTTGGTAAAGAAATTAGAATCATTATTGAAGGAAATTCAACAAAACTTTTTCTTAAAAACCCTGAAATTAAAAACTGCATAGTTAATCCCGCCGGTACTGAACAACTTGCTCCGGCAAATCTTGCTGTAGTTGTAGATTGTAATGCAACATCAAGAATTCCAAAGAAGGGAGCTGAATTTTTAAAAAGATATTCTAAAATTGATATCATAGGTTTTGATCATCATAATCCTGAAGATCGGTCCCTTTTAGTTGGAAACCCTGATATAAACAGTGACAACCCTTTTTATATTGATGCAACAGCTAAATCGTGCAGCAGCATTATTTTTAGATTTTTTGAAGGATTAGGAATTAAATTAACTCAGGCACAATTGGAAAATCTTTATTGCGGAATGATTGATGATTTTAGTAAATCAAACCTTGTAAAACTGGTAAGCAAAGACGGAATGAATATTGTTGAAAAAACTGACGAAATCAAAAAATTTCCGACTTCATCAGAAGTTTTGGACAAGATAGAAAAACAATTGCCGCCTGCTCTGAGAAATAAAATCCTAGATCACCTTGATATTCTTAATCATTTGACTTTCGAAGAAAAAGCCTTTCAAGAAAAATTATTTAAAAAAGTTAAATTTAGTGAAAATGGAAATTTGGCATATATAATAATTCCGCCGGAAGATAGGGAATGGATAAATCTTGAACAGGATACCAATATTAATAGCACTATATTGTCAAATGCAAGACAAAGATTATTGGAAAACAGACCTGATGATAAACTTATACCGGATGAGATAAGAGATAAGCTCTCCAAAGTCAAAGGTGTGATTATTTTTTATCGGGGGGAGAAAAACGCTGATCCAACAAAAGATATTTATAAAATGAGCATTAATTCAATAGACGATTACGCTAAAAGACTTATTGAGTTCATTAAAGCCAATCTCTATCCGCAATTAAAAGCAGGTGGACATTCTAACAGATCAGGCGGAAGAATAAACTCAACCAAGCCTGAAAGATGTAATCAATTTATAGAATATTTTCTTCAAGCCGCTGAAATAATTGACTAAAATTTTATTCAGAATTAAATATAAATTAATTATTGTTATTATTTTAATATATTAAATAATATAAATTTGAATTTTCTCTTGAAATAGCAGCAAAACAAGGTGTTTGATTATAAATTCACAAATTTATTTTGCAAGACAAGTGGAATTTTCGTATTTATCAGGTTATATTCTAATAAAAATTAATAGACAATTAGGAAAATTATATGAAAGGAGTCAAAAATGCAAATTAACAACTTCAACACAAAACAGAATTTATCTTTCGGAGGATTGCTCATTAAATGTCCTAAAAAGGAAGATAGAAAAGTTTTAGAAGAGCTTCTTACTTATCTGAAAGGCACTAAATTGTGGCTTCATTCTGGTGATAGTTTTACATTAACTGGCGTTCCTGAAGAAAGAGAATTTGCTAAAGATTTGGCTAGAGCAGGTGTTGACGTAATTTTAACTCCTTCTCAAGCATTTCATAACACTCCGTTCAAACATAATTAATAAAAAAATGTCCGGTTGAGGTGTTATTGATGGATAAAAGGACGATTCATCTTAAACCTATCCATTCCAACAACTTTCCGTTTTTTCCGATTCCTTTCAAATTCCTAAAAAGGGACTTAGAACCGCAATTCTAAAACAGCCACAGACAAACCGGCTCATCAAAATAATAATCTTGACATAGAAGGAATGATAGATAAAAAAGCTGATGCAGAAAAAGTTGATAACGATATAAATGGAACTAGTGCTATTCAAGACGAAGCCACTATCGATCATTATAGAAGAATATAGTTCATGACTTGAACCTCAAAACATCATGAACAGTTCATAAAAAATGGAAGGCTCATTTGAACCTTCCACTAAATTGGTTGCGGGGACAGGATTTGAACCTGTGACCTTTGGGTTATGAGCCCAACGAGCTACCGGACTGCTCCACCCCGCGGTATTAAATTTGTATTTTCAATATTGCTACAAAAACAATAATTTTTCAAATGTTTTATTAAAATTTAAATAATTTGATTGAGTTTTGATAAGTTATTTCTGCTAATTCTTCTATCGAAATATTTCGCAGCGAGGCGATTTCTTCAGCAACACAGACCATTTTGGATGGGTCATTGAGTTTACCTCTGAACTGCTGAGGAGCGAGGTAAGGCGAGTCTGTTTCGAGCAAAAGTTTATCGATAGGAATTTTTTGAGCGACTTCTTTGGGTTTTTTTGCGTTTTTAAAGGTCACCGGACCGCCAAGAGCGATGTAAAAACCTTCTTTTATGCACTCCAACGCAAATTCCGCGCTCCCCGAAAAACAATGCATAACTCCGCCTATTTCGTTGGCATTTGTTTCTTTTAATATTTCCAGAATATCCCCCGAGGCTTCCCTGCTGTGAATAATAAGCGGCTTGTTAATTTCCTTTGCCAGTTTGATATGTTCTTTGAAAACATGTTTCTGCAAATCAATAAAGGTTTTATCCCAATAATAATCCAGTCCTGTTTCGCCAATTGCAAGGATTTTCGGGTGTTGAGCATAATCCTTGAGTACGTCATAGGATTTATCATCCCAATCCTTTGCGTCAGAAGGATGCAAAGCAACTCCGCCGTAAAGTTGAGGGTACTTTTCAATGAGTTCGATAATTCGGGGCATGTCCTTAATGGTAACGCCGGGAATGATTATTTTTTCAATTCCTGCATTTTTGCAGTTTTCAAGCACGTCTTCAAGATTTGCCCTGAACTCCTTCATATCAAGATGAGCGTGCGTATCAATCAGCTTAAACATTATTTCTTCTTGTCAGCTCCTGCGAATTCAGAATCTATACGAAGAAATACAGGTTTAACAGAGTCAAATGAACCTATTTTACCTGTCCTTAAACCTCCCCAATCCAGTGTATCATAGGTCAAATCAGTAACGCTGCCTGTTAGACCAAGCTGATTCCAAATATCCGCCGCAATGTTCGGCACAAAGGGAAAAATCATAAAACAGACATGCCGCATTGTCTCAAGAACGTCATAGAGTACCTGCGCGCATTCCGTACGTTTATCGGCATCCTTTGCAAGTGTCCACGGAGTTTTCTCGTTAATGTACTTGTTTGCCGCATCGACAAGATTGATAACCGCTTCACCTGCTTTGTCTATACGGTAAGAATTAAATTCCTCAAGAACAGAAGCCTTTGTCTCTTCGCAAAGAGCAGCCAACGGGTTGTCTTTCTTATCAAAGCTGATTTCGGAAATAATTTCACCCCCAAAATACATAAAAAGCATATTAAGAGTTCTGTTAAGGAGGTTTCCGAGGTTATTTGCAAGGTCTGCATTGACTTTGTTCTTGAAATCCTCATCGCTGTAATTTGCGTCCTTACCGAACGGCGCGCAAGTCGTCAAAAAGTATCTGATTGCATCAGGATTATCAAGTTTATAATGCATTATAATATCTTTATGGCTGATAACATTGCCGAGGGATTTGCTCATCTTCGATTCTTCGACTTTTATCCACCCGTGGGCAAAAATAGTCTGCGGAAGGGGCAAATCCATAGCCATCAAAATCCCTATCCAGTAAATGGAGTGGAATTTTAAAATATCCTTGCCTATCATATGGACATTAGCCGGCCAAAAGGTTTTGTATTTTTCATCATCGGTCAGGTAGCCGCATCCCGTCAAATAATTAGACAACGCGTCAATCCAGACGTAAATGACCTGCGTATCATCGTCGGGGACGGGTATTCCCCAGCTTACACAGGATTTATTTCGGGATACGCTGATGTCATTTGTTTCTTCAAGCTGATTTAAAACTTCTGAAGCCCTGTAATCCGGCTGAATAAATTCGGGATTGTTAAAAATATGTTCTTTAATTTTGTCTTTGTACTTTGATAGTTTGAAAAAGTAGTTCTCTTCCTGAACTTCCTGCGGCTTGGTTTTATGGTCGGGACAAAGCCCGTCTTCGGTAAGCTCGCGCTGGTTTAAAAAACACTCACAGCCCGTGCAGTATAGCCCGGTGTAACTTGCTTTATAAATGTCTCCCTTTTCGATAAGGGATTTAAAAATATGCTGAACGACCTTGTAATGCTCCTCTTCTGTTGTTCTAATCATTCTGTCATAGGAAACATCGAGCATTTTCCACGCTTCTTTGAATTTGGCAGAAATTTCATCGCAGAATGCTTTTGGCTCAATACCTTTTTCGCAGGCTGTTTTTTCAATTTTTATGCCGTGTTCGTCCGTGCCTGTCAGAAAAAATGTTTTGCTTCCACGCTGTCTAAAATGCCTTGCTATAACGTCCGTGGCTATTTTTTCGTATGCATGCCCGATATGAGGAGGCGCATTGACATAGTCGATTGCCGTTGTTATGTAAAACTTGCTGTTTCTGGCGTCATTTTTCATTTATGTTTCCTAATATGTTATATTTCAAATTTAAACATATTAATTTTACAAAAAAATGACTTCAATGTAATGAACAAATAAATCAAATTATGTTTATCTGACAGAGTTGCTAATCAGCCTTACATATACAGAAGCAAAAAGTCTTCTTAAAGTTTCTCTTGTTTTAACTGCTGAATAGTGTATTTTACGTTTAAAATCTGAATTTGAGCTGAAATAAATCTCAATTGCTTCTCTTTCGGATGATTTAACGGCTCTGAAAATTTTCATAACCATTGAAATATTTCTTTTAATTTTTAAATTCCCGTTCAGAACAATATCGGCATGATTTTTGGTAGGTCTGACGTGTATTTTGGACTGTTTCATGGCGTTGGCATAAATACTTTCTGCAACTGCTTTTTGTTTGGGAATATTTATATCAAGACCTCTTTGTTTTACTCTGTTCCACCACCTGCGGTGCTTTTCTTCTTCTGTTACGTCAACATAAACAGTTATATCAAAGACCTCTCTGATATTTCGGCTGTCGGATAAATTAAACAGCCCTTCGCTGATTATAATTTTTGCCGGCTCAACGTAAGTTGCTTCTTCTTTTCTGGAGCAGTTTACAAAATCATATTTCGGAATATAGCCGCTTTGACCGGACGCAAAATGCATCAGTTTTTCGCCAAGCAGCTTCAAATCCATAGCTTCAGGCTCATCGAAGTTATAATTCGCGCGCATATTTTCCACGCTGCCGTATTGAGGCAAAAGATAAGTAATATCGTAATAGAAGTTATCCGCATTCATTAGCATCGCAACGCGGCGTTTTTCATAAAAATTCATAATCTTAATCATTTTTTCGGGAATGGTAGTTTTGCCTGAAGCGCTTTCGCCGGAGACGCCGATTAAGAAATTTTTATTCTGATACTGAGTTGCAAGGCGAACAATTTTCTCGACAATATCCTGTTTATACTCAAGAAATACCCTATTTTCACCTTTTTTAGCATCCGCACTAAAAATATTAGTAAGTTTCTTCCTTAAAATCTTTTCCTTGATGCTTGTTATGGCGATATTTTCAGGTGATGCATTTTCATCGGCTTTATATAGAGAGATACTCCCTGAAACGGGAGTATCGAAGTCGTCAAATTCTGAAGATAATTCTTCCATTAATAAGGTTTTCGAGTTAATTGTAGTATTGCAAATATCATCTGTCATAGCTGACCTTTTCGCCGGGAGCATAACCTGAACCTTATTTTCACATTTTAATAAAATATCAAAAAAACCGAATTTTTGAAAGTAAAGTTTATTTAATTTTTTCCGACATTTATAATTGATAATATAAAATTAGATAACTTTCGTAGTTTTTCGAGTCGGATGAATGAAAACAAATTCTTTTACTCTTGCTGAAGTGCTGGTTACATTGGTCATTATAGGAGTAGTTTCAGCATTAACAATACCTCAGTTAATACAAAACAGCAAACATGCCGGAAGCGTAAATAAATACAGAAAAACTTTTGGTTCACTGCAAAACACTTTCAATCTGCTGCTTGCTGAAGGACGTGATGTAGTATCACTTTACGCACCGGCAGAACCGCCGGGGACCTCTGCGACAGCATTTTTATCAAAGTACAGTGTTGTCAAAAACTGTGTAGCTGCACAGGGTTGTTTTCCAACAGGTAATGTACAAAATTTAGACGGAACTGATACAGGATGGGATATAAATCAGGACGGCGGCTATTCGAAGGCAATCCTTGCAGACGGTACGCTTGTAGGATTTTCATCTTATCAGGACAACTGTACACATGTACCGACAGCAGGGAGCGGACCATTGTTAAAAACCTGCGGCTCCTTGATTATTGATATCAACGGTTTTAAAGGTCCTTACCGGGCAGGAGTAGATGTGTTCGAAATTTGGATTTCATCGACGGGAATTTATCCAATCGGTTCATCCTATGACAATTTCGCCGGAGATTGCATTTACAACGGATGGGGCTGCGGCGGAAAAATACTGACCGAAGGCGAAATAAATTATTAATCAGCCGCATTCGTTTGAAACTTCATAAATAATCGATTCAGACTATCTATTCCGTTATTGGCAAGGACTTTCAATTTGCTGAATAAATTTGAAGTCGTATTATTATTAATTTCTTGTTTTGCTTCATTATCCGCATCTTTGAGTGCCTTATAAATCTTTCTCGCCATTATAATGTTATCTCGGACATCAAGATTACCGTTAATAACAACATCGGCATTTACTTTGGACGGTTTAACATAAATTTTTGACTGTTTCATAGCATTATCGAAGATATTTTGAGCAACTTCTTTTTGTTTTGGAATATTTACGTCCAACCCTCTTTTCTTGGCTCTATTCCACCACCTGCGATGAATTTCATCTTCCGGAACATCGACATAAATTTTCACATCAAATATGTCTTTGATACCTTCATGCTCGCCCAAATTAAACAGCCCTTCGCTCAAAATAAATTTTGGAGGATTAACATAGATGGCATCGTCTTTTCTCGAACTCGTCGGAAAATCATAATAAGGAATATAACCCTTTTCACCGTTTGCAAATTGACCGAGCTTTTGTTTAAGGTGCTTCAAATCCACAGCCTGCGGAACATCAAAATTATAATTTTTCTTTAATTCATCCAGACTGCCGTACTGTGGAATTTTATCGGTAATATCATAATAGAAATTATCGGCATTGAGCAAAATAGCGACTTTAGCTTTTTCGTAGTAGTTAATTACCTTAAGAATTCTTTGCGGGATTGTGGTTTTTCCCGACGCAGTCTCTCCTGAAATACCGATTAAATAATGCTCCTTTGGATCATTTGCCATTAAATCTACTATTTTATCGACAGTTGCGGGAGTATATTCGAGGAAAACCCTTTTATCGCCTTTTTGCTTATCTTCTTCGAGAATCCCAACGAGCTTATCTTTAAGCAGTTTTCTTTTTATTGCGTTAACTTCATCATTGTTTTCTCTGCCGGTAAAATGCACCTTATCAACACTTGCACTTTTCAGACTTGCTATTGTTTGACTTTGGCTGTTCCAATTTAAGGGATAACTCTTTACAGGGAAATAATTTACTCTGTTAACTATCGTCATTGTTTATCACCTAATATTCCACTCTAATTTCAAATTATCAAAAACAATGTTTTTTTGAAAGTTAATATTAATTAAAATTAAAATAAATATAAAACTAATGTTAATAAATATTAAATACAATTTGTCGTGTTATAAGGCGTTTTAAGCTCATTTTTAGAAAAAGATTTTAAAGCATAATTGCCGATGCTGTCAACTTTTGGCATGTGCGTATTTTAAATCTATAACTAACTTAATTAAGAGAGATAATTATGAAAATCAACAACATAAATGCATTTCGCGCTTTAAATTCAAATACAAATACAAAGCAATCATTTGGCAGATTTGTCATGGATTTTGATACAACTACACGAGGAAATACACACAATTTCATCAATAATGTTCCCTATTTATTAGAAGGGGAAACAGGCATGCAGTTGGACAAAATTCACGATAAAGGACTGACAGTGACTGCAAAATTTTCCGATAATTCCCGTAATAATCCGGTCATGAGCTTTACACTTACAAATTCAAAGGGTGATGTTTTGGCAAGCGTCGATAATCAGCCGCCTATATACGGACCTATCATTAACGGGTTTAATAAGATGATTCAAGCAGGGCTTGATTATCAGGCATAATTTAATACAGGGGTATATAATGAAAATCAACAACATAAACTCTTTTACAAGCGCACAATATCCTGTTATGAAGAAAAGTGCCAGTTTTTCAAATAAAATCACTTTCGGCGAAAAAATAAGCAATCCAACGGCAGAAGATTTTCATCAAAAGATTAAACCTGAGCTTGATACTCTCGTTGAAAAAGCATTACGCGAAAGAACTAAAGAAGAAATACAAACAGCACTCTTTCTTCTTGAAAAAGCGCTGAAGTATAAGGACGATTATTACAGAAAAATCAAAGCTGCTAAAGGTGATTTGGGACATATTGATGTTTACGGCGATGTAGAATCGACCAAAATTCACATGGCAAATTTCTATAACGCCGCAGTGCTTTTACTGCTCAACGGTTCAATAAACGTCTGGACAGACGAAGTTCAATACGGTTATATTTCAGATCCTCGCAGAACTGACGACGGCTGCACTAATGAAAGCCCTATTGAATTGAGGGTAAAAAACTGTGAATATCTCAAGGAACAGCTTGAAAATCCCCCCAAACAAACAGTCAGACATCTTCACCCTTCAGAAATCCGCAATCATCACGGGTTACATCATAGTGGACCTCAATAAAATTACATTACAAAGGGCAAAAAAATAACAACTTCAAAACTGTTATTGGAACATTTCAAAGAAATCTCTCCGCCCATAGCTTCAATAAGGTTTTTTGAAATATACAGCCCAAGTCCGGTGCCTTTGACTGCTTTTGAAGAATCCCTTTCAAGCCTCGTAAATTTTTCAAACAAGAAATTTAAATCACCCTGCTCAATAGGTTCGCAGGGATTTGTGATTTTAATTACGGCTGAACTATCGTTTTTGTAGGCAGAAATTATTATTTGGGCATTTTCTGACGAGTATTTTCTTGCATTTTCAATCAGGTTAATAATTACCTGCTCCAGTCTGTCGGCATCTGCCGTTACTTTCGGAAGATTTTCTTCGATATCGGTTATTAATATTTTATCCGACCTGTCGGCAAAATGATTAAGGCTTTTGGCTATTACTTCAGAGACATCGGTTTCATCAGGATAAATTCTCAGCAGCGACGATTCGATATCAGGGATAACAAGCAGATCTTCAACAAGACGGTTGAGCTTATCGGCTTCATTTTTTACAACTTTGAGTGATTTATGCCTGGTTTCGTCATCAATATTGTCTCGATTTTTTATTAAGCTTGATACATAACCTTTTATACACGTCAGGGGAGTTCTGAACTCATGGCTGACCGTATCAATAAGGTCTGACTTAAATTTGTCGGTCTCCGCCAGTTTTTTATTTGCCTTCTGAAGTTCTTCATGCGTTGTGCTGACCTTTTCTGCCATATTATTAAACTCATCGGCAAGAAAAACAACCTCATAAGGCGTTAAGATATTTTTTAACAGTCTGATTTTTCTGTTATAGTTTCCTTTGCTGATTGCTATTATGCCTTTAAAGAGCTGACGTATTGATGTTTTAAGCGAAAATGTATACCACAGAGCCGTCAAAATCATAATCAAAGCGGATAAACCAAGAATATAGAGGATTTTCATTCTGGGTTTTGAAATTCCGGCTCGTGAAATATATTTAGGGGTGACTACAATAATCTGCCATTTTAAATCCCCTGCTTTCATCACTACGTTCGGTCTGTTCTTTTTGGGACCGAATATTACAAACCCCTGTTTCTTCTTTAATTGTGGCATTTCTTTAATTACTCTGCCGAAAAATTTTTCATCGGGATTATGGGAAATTATAATGTTTTTTTCTTTATCAATTAAATAAATTTGCCTTTTTTCACTCTCGAGGTACTTAAATATATTTTTGCCGAATGTTTCAAAACCGGTCTGCAGAATTAACGAATTATTATTTGCGGACTTCAGAGCATATATTATTTTTTTGTTATTCAAGTCCTGATATATAGAGAAATCCGAAGTTGCGTAAATCTTTTTATATGAAATTTTGGGCATAAAATTTTTCTTAAATTCTATTCTGCCCGTTTCAGGCAATGTTTTTACAGTGTCTTTTATGAATTTTTCACGCAGCGAAGATGAATTGAGATAAATAATACTGCGCATAAGATTTCTCATAAAGAATTCCGTTTCGGATATTTCGTTGCTGATTTTTCCCAATGCGCTTTCAGCGGTTAAAACCGCTGAATATTTCAACTGGTCTCGGACAGCGTGCTGATTAACATTAGCAATCATAAATCCTGCAACGGAAAGAGGCAGAATTGTCGCTAATATAATAACGATAAGTATCTGTTCATAAATTTTGAGATTTCTTCGCCTGTTCATAATTAATTCTCGCCGTACGGAACGAGTTTATAACCGACATTGGTGACCGTTTGAATATATTTAGGAGTTTTCGGATTTTCTTCAATTTTTTGTCTTAGCCCGCCCATGTGAACCCTAATAACTCTGACGTCTTCATCTGCATCATACCCCCAGACTTCATTTAAAAGGGTTGTATAATTTACCGCCTGATTGACGTGCTGCAACAGACAGTATAATATTTCAAACTCGGTGGGGGTTAGTTTTATCACATTGCCGTTAACGCTTGCTTCCAATGAATCCGGGAATATCTGAATATCACCCAATGATAAAATTTCATTTGCGGATTTTTTTTCCGGCATAATTCTTCTCATCAGCGCTCTCATTCTGACAAGAAGCTCTTCAATATCAAACGGCTTGACGATATAGTCATCAGCCCCGCAGTTGAAACCGGTAACTTTGTCCTGTAAAGTTCCTTTCGCGGTCAATAGAAGAATAGGTATGTTTTTTGTCTGAGGAAGTTTTCTTAACTGCGAGCAGACTTCATAGCCGTTGATTTCCGGCATCATAACATCAAGGAGTATGAAGTCATAGAGGTTTTTCAATGCCGACTGCATGCCTTCACTGCCGTCAAAAGCCGTATCAACGGAAAAGCCGTTAAGTTTCAGCTCCATTGAAAGCCATTCGACAATCTGCCTGTCATCGTCAACTAACAAAACCCTGTATGCCATTATCACCCTGTAATTTTGTTATTTATTATTATAGCTTAAAACTTTTTCTGTTTTTACGAGATAGATTGTGTTAAATTTTGTAAAACAATTAAAGATTACAGTTTATTTACTATCAATTTTTTTTATATTCCGACTTAAATTAAATAGATAAATTGGAATTTTGCATGTTAATTAATGCTGTTTTAATAGGAAAAAATATAATTAATACAAATAAGTATGTAAACCTTCACTCAGCAACGCAAAGCAATGATGAGCTAAATAAATCCGACATATTTGTGAAGTCAAATTGCTTATCCTTTAAGGGTGTTGATGCTTCAATAGATATGGTTAAAATTGCTAACGCAAATCCTGATCTAATTATTGATAACGCTGTTAAAAATCCGAAAAAATTCCTCTTGGAAATTTGCACTGCACTTATTGACAATAGTGATGTTATTAAAACTGAGTGGCAAGAAGGAAACCCACTTCCATTAAATTATCGCGATTATATTGATTTTGGTAAACTAGATGAAACATGTTGGCATAACGTTCAACCGGAACTGCCTTCGTTGGATAATACCGTAAAACAGCTTCTTAAGATAAATTTATCTGATAATGTCTCAATCTGTTTAATTCCTATGCTTGAAGACAGAGAATTTGTGAGACCTATTGAGTCTGTTGAATGGAACGGAGAACAATTAATTACCACTTATGGAAAACCCGAAAGAGAATATTTTGGCGGTAAATATCTTGGTATTATGATAAAGAAAGATGAAAAGAATATTATGCATATGATAAAAATAGATGATGCTGATTCCGATATATTTAGATATACATGCTTCTTACCGGAGCAACTATCTGAAAGAGACAGTCTTAACAGACATTTCCAATACATAATAGATTTATCAGCCTGTCGTGTATCATAATATCTCTCTTAATTAAACAGAGAACCCCCGCCACACTTATACTCAACCTCAAACCAGTCAGCCAGAGTTGAGGCAACATCTGCAAATGATTTTCGAAGACCTAAATACTTGGCAGGCAATTTGGGATTATAAAGAAGTATCGGGACCATTTCTCTGGTATGGTCGGTGCCTTTGACTGTCGGGTCGCACCCGTGATCGGCAGTAATTATTAACAAATCATGAGGGGTAATTAATTCGATTATTTGCCCGACAGATTTATCAATTTCTTCAAGGGCGTTTGCATAGCCTTTTACATCATTTCGATGACCAAAGAGCATGTCGGTATCCACAAGATTGACAAAAATCAGTTCTTTGTCGGCTTCTGAATAGTCAACTTGGGGATTGAGAGATATTTTATCAAGGTCAAATGTTCCTTTTAACAGCCCTATAATAACATCAAGCCCTTCTTTATTGCAGCCGGTATGAATTGAATGAGTTAAGCCCGATTTCACGAAAATATCTTCAATTTTGCCAACTCCTATTACTTTAGCGCCGCTGTTTTCAAGGGCATTTAAAATGGTCGGCTGTGTCGGAGGGACGCTGTAATCTTTTCGCGCCGCGGATATTCTTTTGTAATTCCCGCTTTCTCCTTCAAAAGGTCTTGCGATGACGCGACTTACGTTGTATTCGTCCGTGAGGATTTCTCTTGCGGTTTCGCACCATTCATAGAGCTTTTCAAGAGGGGTTGTTTCAACGTGACATGCAATTTGATACACGCTGTCTGCGCTTGTGTAAATTATCGGAAAACCTGTTTCTCTGTGAGTGTCTCCAAGTTCGTTTATTATTGCAGTACCGGATGCTGGAATATTGCCAAGAATCCCGCCACAGTTTGTCCTTTGAATAAAGCATTCAATCAGCTCCTGCGGAAAGCCTTCAGGATAAACCTTAAAGGGCTTGTCCAGAATAATGCCTGCCAGTTCCCAATGACCTGTTGTTGTATCTTTGCCTTCCGAGACTTCAAGCATCTTTCCCCAACTTGCAAGCGGCTGCTTGACGGGTTTTACTCCGGTTATATTATCAATATTGCCAAGTCCGAGCTTTTCCAAATTAGGCAAATTCAACCCGCCGGACTCTCGCGCAACGTTAACAAGGGTATTACACTGCATAACATCGCCGTACTTTTCGGCATCGGGCATAGCACCCGCTCCTAACGCATCTATTACAATTAAAAAAGCTCTTTTCATTATTTATATCCTTATAAATTATTATACAATTAAATGAATAATTACCGCGCAACATGCTATAATATCTTATTATGAATAAGAATAAAGATGCCTTAAAAAAAGAAATCGACTATCAAATAAACATCAAAAACAATCTTTGGACGGCACTAATCGTATCTGTAAGTGGGACATTGAGTTTATTATTTAATACTGATAACATAACTAAGCTAATTTTCGTCATTATTGGTCTTATATTTACAGTTTTATTTATTAACGGCTATTTTAAAAGAAATGACATTATTGAAGATTTAATTAAGAAATTAAATAAAGAGGAAATTTAATATGACACATTCAGAAATCATTAGCATTGTTGGAGCATTAATAATGGCATCATTGGTTATTTACACTGTTTTAAGAATAAACAACTCCACTCCTAAATCCCTGCAAAAATAATTAAAGGCTTCCAAAAGTATCTTTGTCATTGACATTGTTTATTCTAACGTTTGCAATGCCGTTTTTATATTTATCCTCAGCATCAATCAGAACATCTATATAATTGCCGGAGAGCCCTTTTAAAAGCCCTGTTTTTTTATCTCTTTTGACTTCAATGAGGACTTCAAGTTCTTTATTCAAAAAACCCCTTCTGAACGTCATGTTTTTTTCTTCTGCGAGTTCGGTCAAAATTCTGTTTCGCACTTTTTTAACGGATTCTTTAACCTGATTTTTCATTTCAAATGCCGGAGTTCCTTCCCTTCGTGAATACGAGAATACATGCAAATAACTCAAGGGTAGTTTTTTAAGGTTCTCGAAGGTTTGTTCAAAATGCTCATCTGTTTCACCCGGAAAGCCGACGATTATGTCACTGCCAACTGCAATTCCGGGAAACATTTCATAAATTTTTTCAATCAAATTCGTGTAATATTCAACGCTGTATCTGCGGTTCATGGCTTTCAGGATTTCATCACAGCCGCTTTGCAGGGATATATGAAAATGCCGACAGAATTTTTTCGAAGCTGATAGAACTTCCAGAAGCTCATCGGAAAACTCAACGGGATCAATCGAACTAAGCCTGTATCTGTGAAGGTTTTCGATTTTTTCAAGCTCACGGAGAAGTCCCGCGAAATTATTTTTAGGCTTCAAATCCAACCCCCACTGACCTGAATGTATGCCTGTAAGGACAAGCTCCTTATAGCCTTTATCCGCAATTATTTTTGCCTGTTCGATAACATGGTTTAAGGGGTTACTTCGGCTTTTTCCCCGAACATACGGAACGATGCAATAAGAACACCTGAAATTGCACCCGTCCTGAATTTTTATATTAGCTCTGGTTCTGCCGGATGAAGAGAAAACCAGCTTATCGGAAAAAACTTTTTCCTCAAAAATATCCGACACCATTGTTTTATTTCGTGACACATCCGAAAAATCCGTTTCTGACAACAAATCAGCAATTTTCAGCTTATCGGCGTTTCCTACGAGCAAATCCGCTTCATCGAGCAAAGTTTTATCTTCCCTATCCTTTTGAACAAAGCATCCTGTAACGATTATTTTGGCGTCGGGGTTGACTCTTCTGGCATGCCTGATAAAGTAGCGGGCATTTGTATCGCTTTTTGCGGTAACAGTGCAGGTATTAATAATATAAAAATCGGCTTTTTCACCAAACGAAACTTCAATAAAGCCGTTTTTCAGCAACTCACCCTGCAGAACGGAAGATTCATTCTGATTTACCCTGCATCCTAAAGTTTTTATTGCAAATGTTGTCATTAGTATATACAAACACGTGAATTTTATTCTATTTTACGCTAAAATATGTATCAAAGATAACAAAAGTGTTATTTTCGAGTAAGAGTCATATGTAACATTATGTAAAAGTTTATAGTGAAAAATAGCAATTTTGTTGTTTTACAGACTTAATAATATGTAGGAAGATAAAATTAAAGGGTAATGAAATGTTGGTAAAAAACACTGCATTAACGACCTTTAGAGCAAACAACGACTTAATGGAATTAGTCAGACAAAATCCTGATTTGGTTTCACAACTTTCCGATTCTGAAATTGAAGCCATTTCAAAAAAGGCAGCAAGTGACAAATTCCAAAGACAGTCCCGCCCAATTACAACAGTAGGAACAGCAATACCTTACGTTGACAGTGTCGTAACGGGTATGAGCAGAAAAGGCAGTTTCGGCGATAAAGCAACCGCAGGATTGTCAACTGCCGCATTTTGGGCATTATTCATCGGAATTTCCAAACTTTACACCAAATTTGTCTATGGTGTCATTAACAGATCCGATACGTTAAGAAATTACAATCAGGAGCATCCGACACCGGTAGCATTGTTTACTACCTTAACAGGCGCGGCATTCAGCGCACTGGGCGCAGTGTTCGGTCTCAAAGGATTAACAGGCGGTTACAACAGATTGAGAAAAGCATTCAACAAAGATGCTTTGACCGAAAAAGACGTTGCCCGCGCAATCGATAAACTTCCGTTAACTGAAAAAATCAATACCAGAGTTCTTGAACCCGTCAGAGTGGGCGTAACAGATTTCTTCGCAAAACACGCTACGACGAGCAAAGCTGTTAAACTTGCAATACCGCTTGCACTGCTCGGACTTATTGTTAAATTCTTCTACGATATGTCGCAGGTCGGCAACAACGCGGCCAAAAATGAACTCGCATTGCGAAAAGCAAGAGACAACTCCATGATGGTTTAATATAATAATCAATAAAAAAATCCCTCAGTTATGAGGGATTTTTTTACGCTGTAAAATTCTCTTCCTGAATAGCAATTCCCGCTATCTGGGTATCGAGGACCGCTAGTTTTTTCACGGGTCCTTTTGCGCTTTGCTCAATCAGCTTAGGTGAATTAGGATTCGCATTTGTTATTATCTCAAGCATTTCGGCATACAGCGCATCTGTGTCATCGGTATAAAGTACAATCGGAGGAGCAACATTCTTCAAAAAAACCAGAAGCGGTCTTCTTGTTTTAATTTGCTGAGGCTGTCCGTAATTCTGCATAAATCCTCCTCTAATTATGATATTTGCATGTCGATAGCGCTAACAATTCGAAAATCCTTAAAATCCCCGATAATTTTATAGCCTGTATTTTCAGGAGTTTTCGAAATCCTTAAAGCCGTATACGCCCCTATAAGAGCATCCAGACCTGAAATAGGCAGCAAATTATTTGGAATATTTTTTATTTTCAATTTATTTTGAATAGAAGTCTGAAGAAACTTGCATTCAACGGAAGAGCGGTACTTATAGGGCGAAATAAGTCTTAAAAGGTTCTTTGTATAATAGCAATAGTACCTGTAAACATCGGCGCCGCTATCCCTGAGCGTTTTACAGAAATCATTTCCTCTTTCGCTGAACCTGTCGCACCAGCCGCTGCTGATATCGCTTGTATCTTTATTTTTGTTCAATTTTAAGGGTCTGACATTTTTCTCTTCAAGTTTCCACTTGCTGCTGTTAACGGGCATATTTTTCGGCAGGTCAACGCACACTATCATGTTATTTGACGGACAGAGTTTGTTCATATAAGCAGTCAAATCAGTTATATTAAATACTTTATCAACTCTGACCAAATTAAAATCATTGTCAATTACAGCTATTCCTGTTTCCGCCGAAGCCGACGAACCGAGCGAAATACCGACATAACAATTTTTTACCGAAATAATTGTATTCTCAATGTTTTCTATATTTTCAAAAGTCTTATTCATCAAATTCTTAGCTGATAATAAATTCAGTTCTGCTATTACTTTAGCACAAAGTTAGGAATTCGTTAAATTTGGCTATCTCAAAAGCTAAGAACCCGCGTATGATTGCGGGTTCTTAAAGTATTTTCTGAAATAAATTTATAGATTTAATTGGAATGCATCGTTATTGAGTTTCATTCCCATTGCTTCAGGATCAAATCCTTCGGGGAATTTTGTGGGAGTTCCGAAATCAAATTGTGATTGAGGATTTTGTACTGTGTTGTAGAGCGCATTTTTAAAGTCAGCGCCTTCCCAGTTTGTGATTCCGCTCAAATCAGCATTTCTGAAGTCGCATTTAATAAACTTGCTTCCGCTTACATTAACGTTTTCATTAAATCTTGTTCCGATGAACTTTGAATCATATAAATTGCAGTCAGTTAAACTTGCATTTTGAACATCGCAGTTTTTGAAGCTGGAACCGTTTAAATTCAAAAATGCTTTCTCTACGTTTTCAATCGTACCAAATCTGAAATTAGACCTTGGACAGTCAGTCATTTTTTCGGCAGTACCGGACTCAATTTTTGTCAAATCAATTGTTTTCATATGACCTTCTCTGCTCAGACTGCGTTCTGTATCAGCTGATCTGAAGTTTACATTTGAGTTTCTCTGCTGTGCTCTCACCTGTAAATTTGTAAATGAAATTCTTGAAATCATGTAAATGTCTCCTGTTTAGCTCTTACAATAAGATAAACGCCAAACGAAAAATTGTTTGCCTTATTTATGAATTGAACAGAAATTTTCTTTACACATTCATAAAATTATAAAAACGCTCAAAAATGCATGCAACGACTGTAAGCGCATTTCAGGAAGAACTTGAACGTCAGAAATATTAAGAATAATAAATTAATGTAACTGTGTTGAGGATACGGAAAAAAATTATTCTTTCGTCAATTCTGAGCATATATCGTCATTCTGAGCGAAGCGAAGAATCTCAAAAACATTGTCCTATATGTTTTTTTCATTAAATATCAGAAAAGATTATCCGGCATTCTTGAGTATATTTTTATCTCTGATAACTACTTTTCTGTCAGGTTCATCGCCTGTACTCGTGCTTTGCAGTTCATATTTTTCCGCAAGTTCATGCTGGAGTTTTCTGATGTGCTGTTTTCTCGGCTCAAGCTCAATTTCGGGAATTCCGCTGAGGACCTTGTTAATAGCGCATTGAGCTTCAGTCAGTGCTTCTTCGGTTTCGTCGAAATATTCTTCATATGCCTCGTCACCGGGCTGACGCTTATGTTCAAGGGCATCTTTTAATACTTTTTGAATTTGAGGCATTGTATTTGACTTAACAAAATGTATTGGAAGCGCGTAGCTTTTCGCGGTACTTATGATTTTTGAACCTGCTTTTGAATAGCTTTTATGCGCTATAACGAAGTCTGCTTCATTAATATTTCGTGTTATTTCAGCAGAGATACCGAGCCGTTCAATAATTTTATCGACAATTGAGCGGCTGACCGCATAAATATATATTTTTTTGACATTTGAGTCAGGAGACAAATACTTGTCATACATGTCGTACAAAGTTTTCTGAGGAACTTCGGGCTCGTTTTTCAGAGGCGGTTCACTTTGGGTTACAGTAACAATACCGCCTAATCCGGTTTTTCTGATCTGAGGATTAACCGGCCAGCCTCTGAGGATGTAATCAACAGCCTGAGAAACATCGGGATAGATTGCCAGAGTATCTCTGTCTGTAATTTCTATAAGAATGTCAAATGTAGGCTGTTTTTCACGTTCGAGGACTGTTTTTTGAGTTGTTCTGCGTTTGGCTTCTTCATCGCTTAAGGTAACGCTCTTAACTCCGCCGACAAGGTCTGCAAGTGTCGGGTTTTTGATAAGGTTTTCGAGCTTGATGCCATGAGCGGTTGCAACGAGCATTACGCCTCTTTCGGCAATGGTTCTTGCGGCCAAGGCTTCTTTTTCGGTACCGATTTCATCAACAATAATTACTTCCGGGTTGTGGTTTTCAACTGCTTCAATCATAACGTCTTTTTGTTTATCGGGCGAAGAAACCTGCATTCTTCTTGCGGAACCTATTGCGGGGTGGGGCACATCACCGTCGCCGGCGATTTCGTTAGAGGTATCGACAACAATGACTCTTTTGCCCATTTCGTCGGCAAGCAGCCGTGTAATTTCCCTAAGTTTTGTGGTTTTTCCGATGCCGGGACGTCCGAGGAAAAGAATGCTTTTGCCGAGTGCAATTAAATCCCTTATAGAATCAATTGTCCCGGTAACTACTCTTCCGATTCTGCACGTAAGGCCTATTACTGTACCTTTTCTGTTTTTTATCGCGCTTATTCGGTGTAGTGTGCCGGGAATACCTGATCTGTTATCATCCGTAAATTTATCGATCTTTGAGACAGTAAAATCTAAATCTTCTTGAACCACTCGGTTTTTTGAAATCTGCTCCACATGTCCGTCCAGATATCTTATTTCGGGGAACCTGCCAAGGTCTAAAACTACTTCAACAATGTTTTCTCGCTTTTTCTCTTTGACGCTCCACGCTATTTTTGGAGGCAAAATATCAATCAGTTTTTCTAGATCCCTTTGATATTCTGTATTTTCCATGTTCTCCTTTCCGTTTTTACGAGTTATTTGGTGTTAACTCCTAAAATTTAACGGGCATACCTCCTTTAATAAAATATTATCATCTATATATACATTATACACTACTTTTTAGCAATATACCATTGTATATACTAAAATCGTAGTAATATATTATCTTTTATAAAGTGTCCTTAGCACACGCTAGCGCTTAAAGACAAGTTACATAATCCTGACTCTCAATCCACTGAAACAATAACAACAACATCAAAACCCCCTCACAAGTGTCCATAACACACGTTACAGTAATTTCGGTTTAAAAAAAGTGCAAAAAACGCGCAAAATGATGTCTTTTTGCGTGTTTTTTGCATACTTTTTGCACGTTTTTTTGCGATTTTGCAAC